>JALYNB010000031.1 GCA_030773395.1 Actinomycetota bacterium | reverse complement strand
CCCCGAGGGGGGCCGGGCCGTCGCTCTGCTCGGGGAGCGCCGGGTCAGTCCGCCGCCTGCTTCACGTACACGCCGGGCGCGGGGACGATCGGCGGGCGCGCGGCGTTACCGAACGCCTGCGGCGCGGGCTTCTCCTCACCGCTGCGCGTCGTGACCCACTCGACCCAGTGCTGCCACCAGCTGCCCTTCTGCTGCTTCACCGAGGCGAGCCACGACTCCGAGTCGGGCAGGGACGAGTCGCCGACGAAGTACGACGCCTTCGGGTTCCCTGGCGGGTTGACGAGCGACTGGATGTGACCCGAATTGGAGAGGACGAACTCGACGTCGCCGCCCAGGATCTGCGTGGTGGCCCAGGCGGCCTGCCAGGGGACGATGTGGTCGGTGCTGCCGGCGACGGCGTACGCGTCGACGTCGACCTTGGCCAGGTCGATCGGCGTGCCGAGGACCGTCAGCCCGAACGGCTCGCGCAGGCGGTTGCCCTCGTAGAGGTGGATGAAGTCGCGGTACAGCGCAGCCGGCAGGTTCGTGGTGTCGGCGTTCCAGGCGAGGACGTCGAAGGCGGGCGGGTCCTGCCCCAGCAACCAGTTGTTGACCACGTAGTTGAAGACGAGGTCGTTGGGCCGCAGCCACGCGAAGAGCCGGGCCATGTCGGACCCCGAGTGCACGCCCTGCTTGTCCGCCTTCTTCAGGGACGACTCGATCGCGCGCCTGGACGACAGTGCGGCCAGCTGGCTGTCGTGGGCCGTGTCGAGCATGCTCACGAGCGTGCTGAGCGACCGCACCTTGCCGAGCTCGCCCGTGGCGGCGAGGTGGCCCAGCAGCGCCGCGGCCGTCATCCCGCCGGCGCACAGGCCCATCAGGTGCACGCTCTCGCTGCCCGTGATCTCCTGGGCGGCCTCGATGGCCTCGAGGATGGCCTCGACGTACGCGTCCAGGCCCAAGTCGCGCCGCTCCTTGCCCGGGTTCGCGTAGCTGACGGCGAAGAACTGCAGGCCGTTGGCCAGCGCGTTCTCGACGAACGAGCGGCCCGGCGCCAGGTCGAGGACGTAGTACTTGTTGATCTGCGGCGGCACGTACACGACCGGGATCTCACGCACCCGCTCGGTCGTGGGCTTGTACTGGATCAGCTCGAGGACGGGGCTGCGGTGCACGACCGCCCCCGGGGTGACGGCGATCGTCTCGCCGACCACGAAGGGACGGCGGTCGACCGTCCGGGGCATCCCGTGGTTGCCGCGGATGTCGCTGACGGCGTGCCGGATGCCTGTGAGCAGGGAGCGGCCACCGGTGTCGAACGCGCGCTTGACGACCGACGGGTTCAGCGGCGTGTTCGACGGGGCGAGCCCCTCGACGATGATCGCCGTGGCGAACTTGCCGCGCGCCTCGCTCTTCGCGTCGAGGCCGGCCTCCTCGATCGCCTGGTCCAGCGCGGCCGAGACCGCGAGGTAGGCCTGCTGGAGGCGGCGGTAGGCGAAGTTCTCCCGCCACGCCGCGTCGGCCCAGCGCTTGTCGCCGCGCGCGGGGGTGACCACTTCGCGCCCGGCCAGCACCTTCGCCAGGTCAGCGGCCAGGGCGGCGCTGCGGCGGGCCACTACCGTGGGCCGCAGTCCGAGCCGGATGAGCACGCGCCCGAAGGCCGACACGATCTGGCCGAGGTTGAGCCCGACGAACGGGTTGGCCGCGAGCAGTGCGTCGACCGGGATGTTCGCCAGGCCGTCACCGGCCTGGTCCTGCGGTGTGACTTGGGCTGCTGTCGTCACGTGTTGCTCCCGTCCTCGTCCTTGAGACCCACCGAGCGGGCCCGCACCTCGGCCAGCAGCACCGGCCAGTGCTCCGTCAACGCCTCGCGGCCCATGAACAGTCCGAGGTGGCCGCCCGTGCTGAGCCGCCGGGAGACCTGGTCGCGCGGCGTCCCCGCGTGGTCGGCCAGGGCCCACACCTGGTCGGGCGGCGTGATGTGGTCGGTCTCGCCGGCCATGAGGAACAGCGGGCAGGTGATGTTCGACAGCAGCGCCTTCTCGCCGCGGATCTCGACCTCACCCTTGATGAGGCCGTTGCGGGAGAACAAGTTCTCCACGATCCACAGATAGAACTTGCCGGGGATGTCCTGCGTCCACTGGAACCAGTCCTCGAACTCCCGGTAGCGCTCCACGTAGGCCGGGTCGTCGAGGTTGACCAGCAGCTGGAGCTGCCGGCCGATCTCGGACTCGGGCTTCATGGCCCGGAACCCGGCGAGCATGAAGTCGCCGGGCAGCACGCCCTTGTTCGCGGCCACGACCGACTTGTAGAAGTCGAACTTGCCCCCGGGCGTCATGGCCGCGAGGTAGTCGTAGATTGCGGGCTCGCCGCAGTGGTAGTCGATCGGCGCACCCGCGACCGTGAGCGTGTGCACGTGCTGCGGGCGCATGGCCGCGTAGATGGTCGCGAGCCACCCGCCCTGGCAGTCACCGATGAGGTTCGCCCGACCCCCGACGTGGTCGACCGCCGCCTGGATCGCGTCGATGTAGTCCTCGATGCCCGCGTCCTTGGTCGCCTGCGTCGCGCCGATCCAGTCGATCGAGTAGGCGCGGACGAGCCCCGCCTCCCGGACCGCCCCGAGCTGCGACTGCTTCGGCGTGAAGTCGACGATGCACGAGCTGTGGCCCGCCTGCGGCGGGAACAGGATCGTGGGCACGACGTCGGCGTCGGCGTCCTCCGGGCGGGTGAAGTCGCGCAGCCGGGCGATGGGCGTCTCGAGCACCACTCGGTGGGGCGTCGACCAGCGCGGCTCGGAGCGCTTGGAGTAGGTGGTCCACCAGCGGGTCAGCTCGCCGACCAGCTGCGGCGGCGTCACGCGACGGCGCAGGACCGACTGCGCGTAGTCGCCGAGCCCCTTGCGCCACGCGTCCCCGCTCGCCACCAGCGACGACCAGATCCTCGGGCCCACGCCGGCGCCCGGCGGCTGCGTCGGCGTGGCCCCCAGCAGGGAGGACAGCGAGGGCGGCGCGGGGGTCATGGTCATAGGGTCTCCTGATCGCGGGGGCACCGAGCCGGGGACACGGCCGATGACCAGTGTCACTGAACTTGCCCCCATCTTGCCCAGAGGTGAGGCATGTCACCCGTTGGGGGGGCGCGTCGACGCGGCGGAGCACTGCCTACGCTCCGTGCGTGCACGGCAGCGACGTCTCCGGGATCCCGGCCGTCCGCCTCGTGCTCCGCGGCCGGGAGTTCCGCCGGCTGCTCGCGACCCGCCTGTCCAGCCAGGCCGCGGACGGGATCTTCCAGGCGAGCCTCGCCAGCGCGGTGTTCTTCAGTCCCGAGCGGGCCACGACGGCCGCCGACGCGGCGGCCGGCTTCGCCGTGCTGCTCCTGCCCTACTCGCTCGTCGGCCCGTTCGCCGGCGTCCTGCTCGACCGCTGGCGCCGGCAGCGCGTGCTCGTGGTGGGGAACGCGGTCCGCGCCCTGCTGGTCGTCGGGACCGCCGCCCTGCTCGCCAGCGTCTCCGTGGGCGCGGCCTACTACGCCGCCGCCCTCGCCGTGCTCTCGGTGAACCGCTTCTTCCTCGCCGCCCTCGGCGCATCTCTGCCCCACGTCGTCGACCGCGAGCGGCTCGTCCTCGCCAACTCCCTCACGACGACGGCAGGTGCGGTCGTCGCCATCGGCGGCGGGGGCATCGGGCTGGGGCTCCGGGAGCTCGCCGGTCCCGGTGACGTGGGCAACGCGCTCGTGGCGCTCGGCGCGGCGGCGGCGTACCTGGGGTCGTCGCTGCTCGCCCGCCGGCTCGACGGGGACCTCCTCGGGCCGGACGCGGTGCCCCGGCGGCCGATGAGCGAGCAGCTGGGTCATGTCGCGCACGGCCTCGTGGACGGGGCGCGGCACGTCGGGGAGCGGCCCGCCGCCTGGCAGGCCCTCGCGGTCATCGCCGTGCACCGGCTCGCGTACGGCGTCTCGCTGGTCGCCACGCTCCTGCTCTACCGCAACACCTACCTGCCCGAGGGCGTGCTGCGTACGGGTCTCGCGGGCCTCGGGCAGGCCTTCGCCGCCTCCGCCCTCGGCTTCGCCGTCGCGGCGGTTGTCACCCCGCCCGCGAGCCGTCGCCTCGGCAAGGAGCGCTGGATCGTCGCCACCCTGGGAGCGGCCTGCGTCGCCGAGCTCGTCTTCGGGCTCTTCTACACGAAGGGCGCCCTGCTGATCACGGCCGTGGTGCTCGGCGTGGCCGCCCAGGGCTCGAAGATCTGCGTCGACACGATCGTGCAGGAGGCGGTGGAGGACAACTACCGCGGTCGGGTCTTCAGCCTCTACGACACGCTGTTCAACGTGACACTGGTGGCCTCCGCCACCCTGGCCGCTGTCGTCGTGCCGCCGAGCGGACGCTCGCAGCCCCTCATCGTTGGCATCGCCGCCATCTACGCCGTCGGCGCGGCCGGCTATGCGCTGGCCCAGCGCCGGGCGCGCGTGCGGGGCGACCTGGCCGTCCGCTGACGCGAGGGGGGCTCCGTCCGACCGCCCCCAGCCGCCTGCGCCGGTGTCAGGGGCCCGTCGGTGAGGGCCCGTCGCCCCCGCCCCCGGCCAGACCCCGCTCCTGCCCCCACGCGAGCAGCTCCTGCGCGGCGCGCTCCTCGCCCAGGGGCCCGTGCTCCAGCCGCAGCTCGAGCAGGTGGTCGAGGGCCTGCTTCACGACCGGCCCGGGGGCGACGTCCAGCAGCCGCATCACCGCGTGCCCGTCGAGGTCCGGCCGGATGGCGGCCAGCGCCTCCTCCTCGGCGAGCTCGGCGATCCGCATCTCGAGGGCGTCGTACGCCGCTGCCAGCGCGGCGGCACGCTTCCGGTTGCGGGTGGTGCAGTCGGACCGGGTGAGCACGTGCAGGCGGGGCAGCAGGTCGCCGGCGTCGCGCACGTACCGGCGCACAGCGCTGTCCGTCCAGACGCCCGTGTTGTAGCCGTGGAAGCGCAGGTGCAGCTCGACGAGACGCGCGACATCGTCGATGACGTGCTTGGGGTAGCGCAGCGCGGACAGGCGGCGCCGGGTCATGTCGCGGCCGACGACCTCGTGGTGGTGGAACGAGACGCCGCCGCCCGGCTCGAAGCGGCGCGTGCGCGGCTTGCCGATGTCGTGCAGCAGCGCGGCCAGCCGCAGGACCAGGTCGGGGCCGCCGGTGTAGCGCTCCTCCAGGCGGACCGCCCGGTCGAGCACGGCCAGGGAGTGCTCGTAGACGTCCTTGTGCTGGTGCAGGGGGTCGATCGACAGGCGCATGCCCGGCAGCTCGGGGAGCACGACGTGGGCGAGCCCCGTGTCGACGAGCAGCTCCAGGCCCCGGCGAGCGGACGCACCGAGCAGGAGCTTCGTCAGCTCCGCCTGCACGCGCTCCGCGGTGATGATGCCGAGGCGCGAGGCCATCTCGCCCATGGCCTCGACGACGTCGGGCGCGGGGTCGAACCCCAGCTGCGCGGTGAAGCGGGCGGCGCGCAGCATCCGCAGCGGGTCGTCGGAGAACGACTCCTGGGGCGTGCTGGGCGTGCGCAGTACGTGCCCGGCGAGGTCGTCGAGCCCGCCGAAGAGGTCCACGAAGGCGGCCGGGTCCCGCCAGTCGGGCAGCGCGACGGCCATGGCGTTCACGGTGAAGTCGCGACGGCGCAGGTCCTCGGCCAGCGAGTCGCCGTACGTCACCGTCGGGTTGCGGCTCGCCCGGTCGTAGGACTCCGCGCGGTACGTCGTCACCTCCAGCCGGAAGCCGTGGCGCTGCACACCGACGGTGCCGAACGCGATTCCCGTCGTCCACGTCGCCTCGGCCCACCCGCGCACCAGCTCGAGCACCCGGTCGGGGTGGGCGTCGGTGGTGAGGTCGAGGTCGTCGCCGAGCCGCCCGAGCAGCGCGTCGCGGACAGATCCGCCGACGAGGTGCAGGCTGTGGCCGGCGGCGGCGAAGCGCCGGCCGAGGTCCTCCGCGACCGGGGAGATGCGGATGAGCTCGGCCACCGCGCGGTGTTGGGCCTCGGTGAGGGTGGACGACACGAGCCCCCATCGTAGGGGCGCGCTGCCCCGCCGCCCGGACGTGTGGATTGCCCGATTGCGCACTCCAGAGACATGATGGCTCGCGGCGGAGGGGGAGGTGGCCGATGAGGGACGCCCTCAGCGTGCACCGCGTCCTGCTGGAGCGGGGCGTCGAACACGAGGTGGTCCGCCTGCCCCGGCCGCTGCAGACGGCCGACGACCTCCCCGAGGTGCTCGGGCTTCCTGCGACGTCGTGCGCGGTCGTCCGGTGCTACGTCGTCGCGCCGGGGAGCGGGCTGGCGACCGCGGCCGGCGACCACGCGGGTCGCGCCCTGCACGCCGTCGTGGTTCCCGCCGGGCGGCACCCGCTGCCCGGCATGCTGCAGTCCGGGCTGCGTATTGGGGAGGTGCGCGAGGCGACCTCCGCGGAGATCAACCGCGCCACCGACTGCGCGGCGCGCCTGGTCACCGCCGTGGGCCTGCCGACAGCCGTGACCGTGCTCGTTGACGCGGCGCTCGACACGGAGGGCACCCTCTGGACCCCGACCGGGGAGAGCGGCACGGCCGTCGCCCTCCACGGGGCCGACCTGCCGGCCGTGACCGGCGGTCGGGTCGTCGCGCTCACGTCAGCACCCCCGCCCGTCGTCGACCTCACCGCTCACGAGGAGCGCACGGTCGCCAGCAGCGCGACCACCACCGGAACCGGCAGGGCGGCGGAGCCCGGGACGCGGCAG
>JALYNB010000030.1 GCA_030773395.1 Actinomycetota bacterium | reverse complement strand
GCCCGGAGCCCTGGCTCCGGGCGGCGCTGCCCGTCGTCCCGGGTCACGTCCGGCGGGGCCGTCAGGAGCCGAAGCGGCGTGACCGGCGGGCGTAGTCGCGCAGCGCGCGCAGGAAGTCGACGCGGCGGAAGTCGGGCCAGTAGGCGTCGCAGAAGTAGAACTCGGAGTGCGCGCTCTGCCAGAGCAGGAAGCCCGACAGGCGCTGCTCCCCCGACGTGCGGATGACGAGGTCCGGGTCGGGCTGCCCGCGGGTGTAGAGGTGCTCCGCGATGTGCTCGACGTCGAGGACGGCCGCGAGCTCCTCAAGAGACGAGCCGCGGCTGGCCTGCTCGGCGAGCAGCGAGCGGACGGCGTCGGCGATCTCGCGCCGCCCGCCGTAGCCCACGGCGACGTTCACCGTGACACCGGGGCGCCCCACAGTGGCCTCGGCCCGCTCCTTGAGGAGTCGGGCGGTGGAGTCGGGCAGCAGCTCCAGCGCGCCGACGATGCGCAGGGCCCAGCGGTTGTGCGGGGCTGCGAGGTCGGTCACCGTCGACTCGATGATCGACAGCAGGGGCGCGAGCTCCCGCGTCGGCCGGGTGAGGTTGTCCGTCGACAGGAGCCAGAGCGTGACCACCTCGACGCCGACGTCGTCGCACCACTCGAGCAGCTCGCGGATCTTGTCGGCCCCACGACGGTGGCCGTGCTGCGGGTCGGCGCCGATCGCGCGCGCCCACCGCCGGTTGCCGTCGAGGATCACCCCCACGTGGCACGGGAGCGGCCCGGCGATCAGCTGCCGGGCCAGGCGCCGCTCGTAGGCGGTGTACGCGAGCTCCCGCAGCCCCACGTCCACCTCCCAGCGCTCGCCCGCGGCACCGCGGGCGGACCTGATCCTGCCCGATGCCCTCGCCACGGACACGAGCAGGGCGCCGACCGTTCGGCCGACGCCCTGCTCGCGGTGCTGTGCGTGTGGGGTCAGGCCTCGGGGCCCGCCTCCTGGAGCCGCCGCACGAGCTCCTCGTGCTCCGCCCACAGCTCCTTCGGGAGGTGGTCGCCGAAGACCTCGAAGTGCTGGGGGATCAGCGCGGCCTCCTGCTTCCAGACGTCCCGGTCGACGGAGAGCAGCAGGTCGAGGTCGGCCTCGGGGATGTCGAGCCCCTCGGTGTCGAGGGCGTCCCGGGTCGGCAGGAGCCCGATCGGGGTGTCGACCGCGTCCGCGCGGCCGTCGAGACGCTCGACGATCCACTTGAGCACCCGGCTGTTCTCACCGAAGCCCGGCCAGACGAAGCGGCCGTCGTCGTCCTTGCGGAACCAGTTGACGTAGAAGATCGCAGGCAGTTTCGACGCGTCGGTCGCCCGGCCGATCTCGAGCCAGTGGCCCATGTAGTCGCCCATGTTGTAGCCGCAGAACGGCAACATGGCGAAGGGGTCGCGGCGCAGCTCACCGACGGTGCCGGCCGCGGCCGCGGTCTTCTCCGAGGCCACGGTGGCGCCCATGAACACGCCGTGCTGCCAGCTGCGCGACTCGGTGACGAGCGGCACGGCGCTGGCCCGGCGGCCGCCGAAGAGGATCGCCGAGATCGGCACGCCCTTCGGGTCCTCCCACTCCGCGGCCATCGTCGGGCACTGCGATGCCGGCACCGTGAACCGGGAGTTCGGGTGGGAGGACGGCTCGCTGGACTCCGGCGTCCAGTCGCGGCCCTTCCAGTCGGTCAGGTGCGCCGGCGGGGTGGGCGTGAGCCCCTCCCACCACACGTCGCCCTCGTCCGTGAGGGCCACGTTCGTGAAGATGCTGTTCGCGTGGAGGGTCGCGATGGCGTTCGGGTTCGTCTCCTGACCGGTGCCGGGGGCGACGCCGAAGAAGCCGGCCTCCGGGTTGATCGCGTAGAGCCGGCCGTCGGAGCCGAAGCGCATCCACGTGATGTCGTCGCCGACGGTCTCGACGGTCCAGCCCGGGATCGTGGGGACGAGCATCGCGAGGTTGGTCTTGCCGCAGGCCGAGGGGAAGGCGGCCGCGACATAGCGCGGCTCGCCCTCCGGCGGCGTGACCTTGATGATCAGCATGTGCTCGGCCATCCAGCCCTCGTCACGGGCGAGGACCGAGGCGATGCGCAGCGCGTAGCACTTCTTGCCCAGCAGCGCGTTGCCGCCGTAGCCGGAGCCGTACGACCAGATCTCGCGCGTCTCCGGGTAGTGGACGATGTACTTCGTCTGGTTGCAGGGCCACGGGACGTCCTGCTGCCCGGCCTCGAGCGGCGCGCCGACCGTGTGGACGCAGGGGACGAAGCGGCCGTCCGTGCCCAGGGCCTCGAGCGCCTGCGCGCCCATGCGCGTCATGGTGCGCATCGACACCACGACGTACGGCGAGTCGGTGATCTCCACGCCCAGCTCGGAGATGGGCGACCCGACGGGGCCCATGCAGAACGGGACGACGTACATCGTGCGGCCCCGCATCGAGCCGTCGAAGAGCCCGTTGAGCGTCTCGCGCATCTCCGCGGGCGCCGTCCAGTTGTTCGTGGGGCCGGCGTCGGACTCGCGCTCGGAGCAGATGTACGTGCGGTCCTCGACGCGGGCGACGTCGGTGGGGTCGGACAGGGCCAGGAAGCTGTTGGGCCGCTTCTCGGGGTCGAGCCGCCGGAAGGTGCCCTGCTCGACGAGCAGCTCGGTGAGCCGCTGCCACTCCTCCTCCGAGCCGTCGCACCACTCGACGCGGTCGGGCTTGGTCAGCTCGGCGATGCCGCGTACCCAGGCGAGCAGCTCCGGGTGCTCCGTGGGAGCGCGGTCGAGCCCCGGCGTGGTCTCGGTCGGGTACGTGGTCATCAGCTGACTCCCTCGAGGCGTCCCCCCGGTCGGACACCTGTCTTCAGCGGGCCGGGGTGACACGCCAGGTTACCGGGGATCGCCTGTGACTGCGGACACGGATCCGTGAGTTTTCCCACCCTCTCCCACAGGCACCCACATGGCCGAGGCGTGCGCCGTCGGCCGGGACAGGGCACGCTGCCCCCGTGGGACGGGAGGACAGCGCACGGGTGGACGTCGACCCCGGCGGCCGGGACGCGGCGGGCGGGTCGGCACCGCCGGCGCCCGCCGGCGGCGCGCTGCCCGAGCCCGTGGAGCAGCTGGTGGCCGCCGTCCGGCCGCGGCTGCGGGGGACACTGCACGTCGCCGGGTTCGCGGTGTCGCTGGTCACCGGCCCGGTGCTGCTGGCGCTGGCGCGGCCGGGAGTGCCCCGCGCGGTCGCGCTCGTGTACGCCGCCGCGGTCACCCTCATGTTCGGGACCTCGGCGCTCTACCACCGCAGGTACCTGCTGTGGTCGCCGCGCGCCCGCGGGATCATGACGCGGCTCGACCACTCGATGATCTTCGTGCTGATCGCTGGCACGTACACGCCGTTCGCGGCCCTGGCCCTCGACGGCTCCGTCGCGTCCGCAGTGCTGTCCGTGGTCTGGGGCGGCACGCTCGCCGGCATCGTCTTCCGCGTCGTCGCCCCGGGCGCGCCGCGATGGTCCACGGTGCCGCTCTACATCGCGCTGGGCTGGGTCGCGGCGTTCGTCTTCCCCGAGCTGCAGGTCGGTGCGGGCTCGACCGTGCTCGCGCTGCTCGGGATCGGCGGCGTGCTCTACAGCGTGGGCGGGGTGGTGTACGCCCTCGGCCGGCCGAACCCGTCGCCGCTGTGGTTCGGGCACCACGAGATCTTCCACGCCCTCACGCTGCTGGCCTTCGCCGCCCACTACGCCGCCGTCGTACGCCGGAGCGCCCGCCCGTGACACGACGGGACGTTCAGCGCGCGGTCACGACCCCGCAGGCGAGCCGGTCGCCGGCGTTGCCGGTGCGCGCTGTGAGCGAGGTCGCCTCCGCGCTGTTCGGCGTGTACTGAGTCGGCCCGTCGCCGACGGGCACGTTGCCGAGGTTGTCCCGGCCCGCGTGCAGGACCACGGCCTTGCCGACCACGTCCTCGAGCGCGAACCGCTCCGTGAGGGTCACGCTGTGGGCCCGCCCGCGCTGGGTCAGCAGCAGCGGGGGCAGGTCACCCGTGTGGTCGCCGTGCGTCGTGCCGGCCTCCGCCAGGTGCCCGTCGGCGGAGACGAACCAGGTCGACCGCAGCTGGGCCGGGTCGGCGAGGCAGCCCTCGCCGTTGGCAGGGTCGCTGTTCGCGTGGACGTGGAACCCGTGGAAGCCCGCGACCTCCGCCCGCGGCACCGTCGTCGTGAAGCGCGGGAGGGCGACGACGACCTCCACCCGCGTCACCGTGGCGTCGTCGCCGTAGAAGACGACCCGCCCGGCGGACTTGCCGTCGGCGAGGCGCAGCGTGGCGCGCGCCTGCTCCCCCTCCGCCGCGCCCGCGGTGGGCACCGCGGCGGCGCCGAGGCCCAGCGCCAGTCCGCCGACCGCCACG
>JALYNB010000029.1 GCA_030773395.1 Actinomycetota bacterium | reverse complement strand
GGCGCGGCAGGTGCGCGAGGCCGCGGCGCGGATGCCCAACCAGGTTGGCGCGCACCTGCAGCAGCACACCGTTGCGTTCGCGCTCGGCCATCCAGGCTGACCGGGGCGCATGGGCGCCGAGCTGGCTGCGAGAAGTGGCGGGCTTGCGCATCAGCGAGCACGGCGTCGAGGCGCCGAGCGGGACCTCGGTCAGCGCGGCCAGTGGGTGGTCGGCGGGCAGCACGGCGACAAGCGGCTCGTCGACGAGCCGTGGTGACAGGACGCCGTGGGTGGCCGAGCGGCGTGCACGAACCCGAGGTTGAGGCGGCGCTCCTGCGGGGCCGCGAGCTGGTCGGCGTGTCGAGCTGGCGGCGGTCAGGCGCGATGCCGGGGCTGCGGGCGGCGGAGGCGTGGATCAGCGCGGCCCGAGTCCCAGCTCTCGCTTGGAGTCCCAACGACTTAGGGGGTGGGGGGCGTGACGAAAGCTCCGGGGGGCTCTGCGGGGGCGAGCGCTCCCGCCCCTTGAGCCGCCCGGCAAATGCTGCGTGTCCGCCACGAGCGCCACGGAAACCACGGCGCAGCGTCGTCCAGTGCGGCGCCCGTGTCGGGTGCGTGGCGGAGGTGATCGGGACCCGAGCGGCGCTACAAGGGTGGCGCTGCGGGCGTTCTTGGATGCGGTCGCTGTGGACGTTGGCTCGCGTGGCGTTCTTGCGTGCGTGAAGGGCCCGCCAACCAGCTCGCCCAGCGCCTCTTGCACCCGCTCCGGAAGCTGCTCGAAGCGGCCGTCCTCGCCAATCGCGTCGGCGGCGTCATCTACGGTCCTCATGCGGTCCTCCTGTCCTCGGGGGACTTGGTTGGCGCCTGTCACACTCCCAACACGAGCGGACGAGGCGGGAGGACCGCCACCTCAAGTTCTACGAGCTACGGGACAACCTCCGGCGACCGCACGGTCGCCGTGTCCTTCACCGCGACCAGTTGGAAGGCGGATGCTGGGCGGTGAACGACAAGGGGCTGCAACAGCACGGACAGCGGGCCGGTCGCTGCGCGGGGGCGACGCAGGGACCCACGTTCGCCGCGCAGTCCCTTGGGGCCGTTCGCCCCCCACACGCGGAAGCCGCGGGCTTCGAGCTCGGCGACCGTCCAGCCCGAACGGTGGACCTGGAAGGGGTTGCCGCCGACGTCGCCCTGAGGCACGAAGCCGTTCGGTGTCGACACGATGACCCGACGACGGGCGGCGCGCTCCGCCCGGGCAAGCAGCTCGAGCGCCGCGTCGCGATCGAGGTGCTCGATGAGGTCGAGCATCACCACCGCGTCGAACGAGGCGGGCGGAACGTCCAGCTCGGTGACCGGCTGCTGCAGGTAGGCCTCGTGGATGCCGGCGCGGCGGCTGACCTCGATCGCCGGCGCGTAGGCGTCGACGCCGACGCCGCGGAAGTCGCCGGGCACGTCGCGCAGGGGCGAGCTCGTGCCACAGCCGACGTCGAGAACGCTGTCGCAGCCCTCGAGCAGCGACCCGAGCAGCGCGACGTACGTCCGGTAGGGCGTGAGGGGACGGAGAGCGGCCGACATCAATGTTGGATCGGCGTCCGTGCGTCGCTCGTTGAGGGTGCGCTGCCCGCACCTTCCGGCCCGGCAGGTCAAGCCGCCGCCCGCCGTTCACGGAGGGCGAGGATCACACCGGCCTCGTAGGCCGCCGTGACGCGGTCTAGGTCGAAGCGCCGCAGCTCGGCGCGCATCCCCCGCACACGCGAGCTGCGCAGCTCGTCGGAGTTCAAGAGCGCCAGCACCTCGCCGGCGAAGCCCTCCGTATCGGACACGACGGCCGCCGCCGACGGCGGCAGGGCGAGGGCGGCGTTGGCCTGCGGGGTGAGGACCAGCGCGGCATCGGCGAGCGCCGCCTCGAGCACCTTGTTGGGCACTCCCGTACCGATGCGCAGGGGTGCCACCGCGACCTTTGCTCTCGCCAGCAGCGCGGCGAGGTCGGGCACGTCGGAGGCCACATCCACCCCCTCCCAGCGCGGAAGCCCTGATGCCGTCCGGCCGGCCACCACCACCCGCAACGGGCGTCCGGCTTGGGCTTGCAGGCGGGGGACGATCTCCTGACCGAGCCAGCCGGCGGCGTCGCGGTTGGGCGGGTAGGCCATGTTGCCGGTGAGCAGGACGTCGATGTCCCGTCCGTCCAGCGAGGCTGCCTCGGCGGTCCGCGCGAGCTTGACGCCGTTGGGGACGACGACGGGGAGTGGGTGGGCGGGGAGCGAGGCGGCGTCGGCCGGAGAGGTCACCAACTGCACCGCGACCTCACGCGCCACCCGCCGCTCCCAGCGTCGCAGGCGCCGCGCCTCCTCGCGCCAAAGCGCCCGCACCAGCGCCGAGCGGTAGCTCGTCGCACGGCGGGCCGCGTTCAGGCTCAGGCAGTCGACGTGATCGACGGCGACGGGCGCGGCGACGGCCACCACCGGGCGCGAGGTCACGAAGAGCACCAGGTCGTGGGAGCGCGCCAGGCGGCGCACCCGGGCGGCCAGGCGCCGGGGCGCGAACCATCCGACCTGTCCGGGGCGGCCGGCCAGCCAGCCGGCCCCCGCGCTGGCGGCGCGCTGGACGCGGCCGACCGCCACGGGGACCTCGGTGACCCCCGGGGGCAGCTCCGGGGGGTCGACCGCGCCGTGCGTGGCGGGATAGACGACCGTCACCTGGTGGCGATCCGCAAGCCGGGGCAGGATCTGTGCGAGGCGCACCTGATCCCCTTTTCCGGTCGCCCACGGTGCGCGGGGTGCGACGACGAGGAGCCTCATCCCATCTCCGAGAGGAGCCGGGCGGTGCGCCGGTGCGCGTCGCGGGTGACCAGCGCTCGCAGGGCCGGTCCGGAGTGCAGGCGGTGATACAGGGCTCGCGAGGTCTCAAAGTGGGGGGAGCGGTAGGGGTCCGCCAGACCGGTGCTTCCTCCGACGGCGTGTCGGGCGGTGGCCCTCGGGCAGACGACCACCTGCCATCCACGGGCGCGCAGGCGCCGGCACAGATCCTCGTCCTCGTAGTAGAGGAAGAACCTCTCGTCGAACCCCTCGACCTGCTCGAAGGCGGTGCGACGCACCAGCACCGTCGCTGCCGACACCCACGGCCTGGAGATCGGCTGACCCTCGCCGCCCGGCCTCGATTCGCGGCGCAGCCCGGCGCGCAGCCCGCGCAGCCGGCGCCCCGCTCCCAGGCAGCGGCTCGATTCGCGCACCCAACCGCTGAAGCGCCCACCGTTGACCTGGTCTGAGCCATCGGCGTGCAGCAGCCGCGGCGCCAGCATCCCCAGCCCGGGGTGCCGGTGCCCGTCCGCCAGCAGCGCGTCGACCGCGGAGTGCGTGATCTCGGCGTCGGGGTTGAGGACCAGCAGCCACCCAGCCCGGCCCGCTGTGGCGCCCAGGTTGACGCCGGAACCGAAACCCAGGTTCTGACCGGGCGTCAGGATGCGGGCGGCGGGGAGCGCCGGGAGATTGGCCGAGTTGTCGACCACGGTGATGCTCGCCGGGGCCAGGGCGGACAGGCGCGCCACCGCGGCCTGGGTAGGGGCCGGGTCGCCGAAGTGCACGAGGACCGCGTCGAAGCTCACGGCGATCGCCTTCCGGCGGAGCGCGCGTAGGCCACCTCGGCCGCGTAGCGGCGATGGATGAAACCGGGGCTGATGCGCCACCGCCCCTGGGTACGCACGAGATCGAAGCGCTCGAGCTGGTGGGTGGCCCCCTCGGGTGCGGCCCGGTCGGGGTCGGTGATGACCACGAGAACCCGCGCCCGGTCGCCGGCGATCTCGGCGTCGACCAGCCGCGGCTTGCGCTCGTCGAAGAGGTAGCGGATGGTCTCAAGCTCGCGGGCCGTCCGCCACTCGGCCGGCCCGCCGAAGAACGCGAGACCCTCGGTGGCGCTCGCTCCCTCGGCCCCCAGCTGCACGCCCTGCCACCAGCGCAGTAGAGCCTCGCCCGGCGTGCCCCGCCCGGCGGCCACGATCTCCGTCGACGTGACGACGCTCGGCGCCATCCCGCGGGCGACCGGCGGCAGGGCGTACTCTTGGGCGGCGTGGCCGCGGGCCCCCGCCGGATCGAGTGCGACCGACGCGGACAGCGCCACCACAGCGGCAGCGATCACTCCGAGTGCGAGTGCGGCGCCCGCCGGCAGCGCTCCGGTGCCGCGCACCCGCGCGAGACGCTTGTCTTGCTTGCTGGTAGCCCTCAGGGGTGGCACGGCTCTTCCTCCGATCGGGCCAGTGGCTTTGGTGTCCCGGCGAGGAACAGCAGGACGCCGGCGAACAGCGAGTAGGTCGGGTCGACGAGGTTGGGGGCGGTGAGCGAGAGCGCCAGGAGCGCCACCGCTGCGCAGGGAAAGGCCGCCGCGCCCAGTCCGTTCGCGCGTACCCGACGGGCTGCCTGGCCGAGGAGGGCCATCACGCCGCCCGCCAGCGCCATCAGGGCGGCAAACCCCAGCGCGCCGAACTTCAAGGGAAAGTACAGGTAGGCGTTGTGGATGAAGTTGGTCGGCCCGAAGAAGACGCGTTCGCTGTCGACCTGGCGCAAGGCGACGTACTGTCCGCCGCTGCCCACCCCGGAGACCGGGGTGGCAGCGACCTGCCGCAGGGCGCCCTTGAGCTCGAGCGTGCGCACCTCGACCGAGAGGTCACCCGAGTCCTGGCGCGTCTGGGCACCGCGTTGGAACGCGAAGCTCGCCACCGGGGTGCCCACCACGAGGGCGACGACCAGGCTCGCGGCCACGGCGGTCCACGCAAGCTCGGAGCGCCGCGGCAGCCGTGGGCGGGGAATCCCGCGCTTGTGCGCCCCGACCACGGCCAGGGCGGCGAGCACGAGCAGACCGGCAGCGAGACCGAGCCAGTACGAGCGCGTGAAGGTGAGCAGGGTCACCAGGGCGAGCAGCGCGGCCAGGGCCGCGCCGACCCGGCGGCGACGCGGAAGCACGACGGTCAGCGCGAGCAACATGCACACCGGGGCGTAGAACGCCGCGGGTTGCAGGAAGCGGACGAGCCCTGCCTGCTCGGTCCCTCCCGCCCAGGTGGCCAGGGGCGCCAGCGCGGGCAGGCACAGCAGGGCGACCGCAGCCGTGAACCACAGCCAATGGCGATCGGTCGCCCGGCTGGCCACGAGCGGCCCGGCCAGGGAGAAGCCGACCAGGAACAGGATCGCGGTCCACCCTTGACCGGCCATGAGCACGGGGTCGTTGCCGCGCCACAGTCCCCACAGGAGTCCGTAGATCGCGCACGCCGCGTACAGCAAGGCGAAGGCGAGCAGCGGATGGCCTCGGAGCCCTTGGCCCAGCCCGAGAGCGCGCCGCGACCGGATCATGCCCACGAGCAGACCCCCGCCCGCGGCCACGCCTGCCACCGCGGTCACCAGCTTCTGCGGAGCAGGGAGCCAGAGGGCGACCGCCACAGGCGCAAGCACCAGCAGCGCGACGCTGGCCAGTCGCAGGTCGCGGCGGGTGAGCGCTACGAACATTGTCCAGCCGGCGCCGAGCAAACCCAAAGCGACAACTGTGGCCAGCGGGAGCGGCATCACCTCCGTATCGGACCCTGACGCCTCCGGCTTGACCCCCACGAGCGCTGGTTCTGACTCGGTGATCACCTCACGGGTCGCCTCAAGTAGCTCGTCGTCGGTCATGACATCGACCGGGCCTCGGCGACGACGTGGCGGGGGAGCGACCAGCGGCTCCGAGGTGCTGTGTCGGCGGCGCTGCTCACACGCCGCGGACCTGGAGACCCCGGCGACGCGACACACGCGCGCCAGCGGGGCCTCCAGCCGTGCTTGGACGTTCAGCGCCTCGGAGACCGAGGGCGCCGCTCCATCTCCTCGTTCAGCGCGCCGGAGGCCCGGGCGGACCGTGGTCGACCGCGAGCGCGACCGGCCCATACGCGCCGGAGCCTTCCCGGGGGTCGCCGTGCTCCCCGACGGCACGGTCGTCGCGGTGTGGGCCCGGGCGCGCC
>JALYNB010000028.1 GCA_030773395.1 Actinomycetota bacterium | reverse complement strand
CCCCCACCGCGAGCGCGCCGGCCGACCCCGCGGTGACGCCGGACGCAGGGGCGACGCCGGACCCCGGCGCGGCCCCCGGGGCACCGGCTCCTCCCGACCCTGCCGCCACGCCCGCCCCACCGGCGGACGGGACGATTCTCTCGGGGTCCGCCGCACCCGGTGACGGGTTCGCGCAGCTGTCTGCGCTGGACTGCACGAACCCGGCCAGCCGGCCCATCGGCGGTTCGCCCGACGCCCCGGACGAGCAGATCGTGTCCTGCTCGGAGGACGGCACTGCCAAGTACCTCCTCACCGCGGCCCGCGTGGTCGGCACCGACGTCGCGGGCGCGCAGGCGCAGCCGCCGCAGGCGACGGGCGTCGGCGGGGGCTGGGCCGTGACCGTGGACTTCACCCGCGAGGGTCAGGAGAAGTTCACCCAGCTCACCCGGGAGACGGTCGGCCAGCAGGTCGCGATCGTCCTCGACGGCGTCACGGTCAGCGCCCCCGTGATCCAGGACGTCATCCCCGGCTCGCCGCAGATCACCGGCTCGTTCGACCAGCAGTCGGCGCAGGACCTCGCGAACATCCTGCGCTTCGGCGCGCTGCCCCTGACGTTCACCACGTCGCAGGCGGAGTCGGTCTCGGCCACCCTCGGCGGCGACCAGCTCGACGCGGGACTGCTCGCGGGCGGGATCGGCCTGGCGCTCGTCGTCGTCTACACGGTGTTCTGGTACCGCGGGCTGGCGCTCGTCACGATCGCGAGCCTCGCGGTCGCGGGGCTGCTCACGTACGCCGCCGTCGTGCTGCTCGGCGAGGCCATCGGCTTCACGCTGACCCTCGCCGGGATCGCCGGGCTCATCGTCTCGATCGGCATCACCGCCGACTCGTTCGTCGTGTACTTCGAACGCGTGAAGGACGAGGTCCGCGAGGGCCGCAGCATCCGCAGCGCGGTCGACCGGGGGTGGATCCGCGCCCGCCGTACGATCATCTCGGCCGATGTCGTGCAGTTCCTCGCCGCCGTCGTCCTCTACTTCCTGTCGGTGGGTGCAGTCCGCGGCTTCGCGTTCACCCTGGGGCTGGTCACGCTGATCGACGTCCTCGTCGTCTTCCTCTTCACGCGCCCGGTCGTGACGCTGGCGGGCCGGTCGCCGACGTTCTCCAAGCCGTGGTTCCTCGCCCTGCACCCCCCGGCCTCCCGCCGCGGCGCCGGCCCGCGCATCGGGTCGACTGCGCTGCCGAACCCGACGGAGGCCTGACGTGGCCCGCACCCCGAAGGGGAGGTCGCTCGCCGACCGCCTGGCCAGCGGCGAGACGTCGTACGACGTCGTCGGTCCGCGGCGCCGCCGTCTCTGGTACGCCGCGGCGACCGCGCTGATGGTCATCAGCCTCGGGAGCATCGCGGTCAAGCAGTTCGAGCTCGGCATCGAGTTCCGGGGCGGGTCGGCGTTCACCGTCCCCGCGGACGGCGGAACGGTCGACCAGGCCCGCGAGGCCGTCGAGCCCCTGCTGGGCGAGGCACCGATCGTGCAGCAGGTGGGTGCCGACCGGCTGCGCGTCCAGACCGAGCCGCTCCCGGCCGAGGAGCAGACCGCCGTCGAGGAGGCCCTCGCGGCCGAGTTCGGCGTCGGCCTCGACCAGATCGACACGTCGTCGGTGGGGTCGGCGTGGGGCGGGCAGATCACCAGCGCCGCGCTGCGCGGTCTCGCCGCGTTCCTCGTGCTGGTGTCGCTCTACATCGGGTTCCGGTACGAGTTCAAGATGGCGGCCGGCGCACTCGTGGCACTGCTGCACGACCTCGTGCTCACCGCCGGCGTCTTCTCGCTGTTCGACTTCCTCGTCACCCCGGCCACCGTCATCGGCCTGCTCACGATCCTCGGCTACTCGCTCTACGACACCGTCGTCGTCTTCGACAAGGTGCAGGAGAACACCCGGGGGCTCCTCGCGCAGAACAAGATGACGTACACGCAGGCCGCGAACCTCGCGGTGAACCAGACCCTCGTCCGGTCGCTGAACACCTCGGTCATCGCCCTGCTGCCGGTCGCGGGCCTGCTGTTCATCGGAGCGGCCGTGCTCGGCGCCGGGACGCTGCGTGACCTGTCGCTCGCCCTGTTCGTCGGCATCGTGGCCGGGACGTACTCCTCCATCACCCTCGCGACGGCCGTGCTCGTCGAGCTGAAGGAGCGGGAGCCCCGGATGCGTGCCCTGGCCCACCGCCTGTCCTCCCGCGGCGGCGGGGTGTCAAGCCCCGCCCCGCGGTTGGCGGGCGTAGGCGCGGGCCGCACGTCGGGCGCGGTGGGCAGCGAAGGCGCTGACCCCGCGGACGGGGCCGGCGACTCCGGCGACCTCGGCGACCTCGACCCCGGTGACGACGCCCTGTCCGGGCA
>JALYNB010000027.1 GCA_030773395.1 Actinomycetota bacterium | reverse complement strand
CCTTCGCGCTCCTCGAGCTGGAGCCCGACGCGGCCCGCGCCCAGCGCGAGGCGGCGAGCCTGCTGGCCCGGCTCGCGGAGCAGGTGGCCGGCCGTCTCGGCCAGGGCCGTACGCCCACCACCTGACGCCCCAGACGCCCGACGCCCAGACGGTGACGCCGGTGCCGGGCAGCAGCGGCCCCCGCTTGACTGCGGTTGGTAAGGCTGCCCTAAGTTAGGGCGACCTCAGCAACCCGTCGCCCCGGAGGTGCGTCGTGGACACGGATGGCCGACCGCCCGCAGCCGGTGCGCAGGAGCCCGTCTTCGGCGCCAGCCCTGCCGCCCCGCCCGACCACACCGGCCGGGAACGCCCGGTCGACACCGCCCTGGCCGTCGTCCTGGGCGCCACCGGCCTGCTCGTCCGGTCGCCGGTCGTCACGACGACGGTCGGCCTGTCTGCCCTCGACGGCGACGGGGGCCTCCTGCTGCTGACCGCCGACACCGCTCCGCTGGTCGAGGCCGTCCGCGCCGCCGACATCGGCGGCCTCACGGCGCACCTGGAGGCGAGCGCGGTCACCCCCGCGGCGCTCCCCGACCGGGTCCTCGGCCGCGCCTGGCTGGAGGGGACGCTGAGCGAGGTCGACCGCGCGACCCGTCCGTTCGCGGCGCGCACGCTCGCGAGCCGGGCCGGTCTCGGCGACCGCGGTCGCACGGTGGTCGACGTCGCGCCCGGGGAGGCGGTGCTGCGGCTGGCCGTCGCGGGGGGCGACCTCGTCGACGGGAGCCGGTGGTGGGCCTTCGGCGCCGCCGAGTGGCGTTCCGCCCGCCTCGACCCGGTGGCGGACTGCTCCGCCGGGCTCGTGTCGCACCTGCAGGCCGACCATTCGGCCGAGCTGGCCCTCCTGGGCGCCCTCGTGTCCAGGGTGCTGCCGGCCCCGGCGGCTGGCGGTGTCCCGTCCCTCGTGGCCGTCGACCGCAGGGGCACCCGATGGCGGTCAGCGACGCGGGGAGGAGCAGTGGACGCCCGCCTGGACTTCCCCGTGCCCGTGGCCGACCTCCGGGGGATGCACCTCGCCCTCCGCGCGCTGCTGACCGCGGCCGCCGCCGAGCCCCGCCGCGAGCTGCGGGAGTGCGACGGGTAGTCGCGGCGCGGGGCCACGGGCTAGCGTCCGGTCGCCGAGGGCCTCGCGCTGTCCCGCGTCGGGCCCGAGCCGAGGAGGCCGCATGCCCACGCCGACCGACAGCCGCCCCGACCTGCTCACGGTCATCGCCTACATGAAGGCGAAGCCCGGCAAGGAGCAGGACCTGCGCAGCGCCCTGGAGTCCCTCGTCGCGCCCACGGCGCAGGAGGAGGGCTACGTCAACTACGACCTGCACGAGAGCCTCGAGCAGCCGGGGCTGTTCTTCTTCTACGAGAACTGGGAGTCCGGGGAGCACCTGGACCGCCACCTCGACGCCCCCCACCTGCGCGACTTCGCCGCCCGCATCGACGAGCTGATCGAGGGCGGGCTCCACATCAACCGCGTCCGCCGTATCGCCTGACCCGGTCGGAGGAGTCGACGTGACGAGCCCCGAGGGCGGCTCCCAGCCGCTGGACGTGCGCGTGATCGGCCCGCACGAGCGCGACACCCGCACCGCCCAGACCCCCGGCCTGCAGCGGTTCGCGGCCGTGTCCGAGCGCCTGACCGGGTCGCGGGACATGTGGATGGGCTACGCGGTGCTCGAGCCGGGCGGGAAGACCGGCGTGCACCACCACGGTCAGTCGGAGACCGCCATCTACGTGATCAGCGGGGTCACCCGCTGGTGGGTCGGCGACCGGCTGGACGACGTGCGCGAGGCCCGCGCCGGCGACTTCGTGTTCATCCCGCCGGACGTCGTGCACTGGGAGCAGAACGCCAGGGACTCCGAGCCGGTCGAGATGATCGTGGCGCGGAGCACGCAGCAGGCGATCGTCGTACCGGTTGAGGGCCATCCCCACGCGCCGGAGCACGCGCGCTGACGACCGCGCCCGTCCCCGCCCGCCGAGGCCGTCGCGGGGACAAGCGCGGCCGGGGCCCCCGACCCCCGTAGAGTGGCGCGCAGACCGCTGGAGGACGGGCACGTGC
>JALYNB010000026.1 GCA_030773395.1 Actinomycetota bacterium | reverse complement strand
CCGGTGACCCTGCTCGACGAGCTGTACGTCGTACCGGGGCTGCGGTCACAGGGGCTCGGCACCGCCCTGCTGCGCGCGGCCGAGGAGACCACGCGCCAGCGGGGCGGGGAGCTGCTGGAGATCAACGTCGACGGCGACGACGTGGACGCGCGGCGGTTCTACGAGCGGCACGGCTACCGCAACTCCGAGCCGGGGAGCGACGAGCAACTCCTCTACTACTTCCGCGAGCTCGCCCGCTGAGCACCCGGGCGGTCAGCCGCTCCCGGCGTGCCGCAGGAACCGGTCGGCCTCCTCCCGGCCGTGCTCCACCAGCCGTGCGATCAGTGCAGGACTGCGGTCCAGCTTGCTCGCCACGTCGAGGTCCAGACCGAGCGCCATCTCGCGCACCTCGACCCGGCGGTACGGCTCGCCGAGCCGGTCGACCCACTGGTTCACCTTGCGGATGAAGTAGAGCTCCTGGGCCAGGGACAGGTTCCCGGAGAGCTCGTTGCGCCGGTCGGCGATGTCCGGGACCGTCCTCGGCTCGTCCGGACGGGTCACCGGGTTGATGCGGACGAGCCAGAGCTCCTCGGGTGCGGCGTCGTGCAGCTCCCGCACCGGCGGGTTGTGGCTGAACAACCCGTCCCAGTAGTAGTCGTCCCCCACCCGGACTGCGCGGAAGATCAGCGGGAGAGCGGCCGAGGCGAGCACCGCCTCGAGCGTGATGTCCCCCTTCGCGCTGGAGAACGAGCGGTGCTCCCCGCTCAGGACGTCGACCGCGCCGACCAGCAGCAGGGGCTGCCCGTCCGGGGGCGACTCCTGGAGCCGGGCCACCTCGGCGAAGTCCACGTGCGTGGTCAGGAGGTCCGTCAGGGCGGCACGGGCCACCTGCGGGTAGCTGTACGGCGACAGCACGGGCAGGGTCACCCGACCCTCCAGTCGGGCGAGCCCGACCAGCCAGGCGTTCCGCAACCGCTCGAGGAGCGTCGTCGCCGAGTTGGACCGCCAGAACTCGTCGAGCAGCCGCGCGGCCTCGGCAGGACCGCCGGTCTGGAGGCCGTACCAGGCGAGGAGGGCGCAGATCGCGCCACCGGACGTACCCGACAGCGCGACCACACGGTGTCCACCGGACTGCAGCAGGCGCTGCAGGGCCCCCGCGGTGAACGCCGTGTGGCTCCCGCCGCCCTGACAGGCGATCGCCACGTCCGTCGTCCCGGACCGCTCCGCCGACCGCCGCTGCTCCATCCTGCCGCCTTCCTGTACTGGTCGTGCCGCGCGTCACGACCGCCGCACGCAGCTCAGTGGACAACGAGACCGTCGACGGTGCGGGTGTCGAGCGTCCGGTTGCCTCGCGTGCGGACGGTATCGGTCCCCCGCACCTGCACCGGCCGGTTGACCTGCACGACGCTCTGCCAGTCCGCCTCCGTGACGACGTCCAGCGCCCGACCCGGCACGGTCATCCCGGCGTTGTCCACGAGTACGTCGAGCCGGCCCCAGCGCGTCACGAACTCGGCGACGACCCGTAGATCGCGGGGCCGTCGCCGACGTCGCCGAAAGGGCGAGAGCCTCGCCGCCGCTCGCCGCCACCGCCGCACGCACCTCCTCCAGCGGCTCGGGACGCCGGCCGACGAGCGCGACCCGCGCCACGGCACCGGCGAGGGCCAGCGGTGGCCCGCCCGATGCCCGACCCCGCTCCGGTGGGGACGGCGGCCTGCCCGGTGAGACGTCCCCTGACGGGCAGCGTGCCACCGGACCCCCGCGTGCCACGATTGGCCGGTGACCTCCGCGCCCGTGGCGTTCGTCCTCGGCGGAGGTGGACTGCTCGGCGCGGGCGAGGTCGGCATGCTCCGCGCCCTGCTGGAGGCCGGCGTCCGGCCCGACCTGGTCGTCGGGACCTCGGTGGGCGCGCTGAACGGCGCGTTCCTCGCCGCGGCCCCGGAGGTCGCCACGACGCTGCGCCTCGCCGACCTGTGGACGGGGCTCGCGGACCGGGGCGGCGTGTTCAGCGGCTCCGTGGCCGAGCGGCTCGGCCGCGCTGTGCGCAGCCGGACGCACCTGCACAGCCCAGAGCCACTGCGCCGACTCCTTGCGGAGCACCTGCCAGTCGCGCGGATCGAGGAGCTGCCGGTGCCGTTCCAGTGCGTTGCTGCCTGCATCGAGCGGGCCGCGGAGCACTGGTTCACGACCGGACCGCTCGCGGAGGCCGTACTCGCCTCGTGCGCGGTCCCGGGTCTGCTCGCCCCCGTCCGCGTCGGCGACGAGCACTTCCTGGACGGCGGCCTGGTGAACAGCATCCCGGTCAGCCGGGCGGTGGCCGCGGGGGCCCGCACCGTCCACGTGCTGCAGGTCGGGCGGGTGGAGCAGCCCCTCACCCCACCACGCCAGCCCTGGGAGGTGGCTCTCGTCGCGTTCGAGATCGCCCGACGCCACCGATTCGCGAGCGACCTGGCCGCTCTCCCGGAGGGCGTGACCGTGCACGTGCTGCCCACCGGCGCCGACGTCCCGCAGGGGCTCGCCCAGCTGCGCTACCGGGACGCGAGTCAGGTCCGGCAGCGCGTCGCCCTCGCCCACGCTGCGACCGCCGAGTACCTGGCTTCGCTGCCGTGAGGCTGCCCCCCGCGTGGGTGCGCCGGCCGGTAGCGGTCGTCGGGCTGCTGGCCGTCCTCGCCCTGGCGGTCGTGCTCGCGCCGGTGCTGCTCGTCGTCGCCGCCGTGCGCGACATCGTCAGCGCCGGCCGATGGCGGGCGGTCCGGCTGCTCGGCTTCCTCCTCGTCTACCTGCTGCTGGAGCTCGGGGCCCTGCTGGCCGCGCTCGCGCTGTGGGTGGCGTCCGGACTCGGCTGGCGCCTCGACTCCCCACGGTTCCGCCGGGCGCACTACGCCGTACTCCGCCGCGTGCTGCACGCGCTCGTCGCCGCCGCTCAAAGGCTGTTCCGTCTGCGGGTGACGACCGTGGGGCCGTCCTGGTCGCCGCTGGACGACGGGGTCCCCGGATCGACCAACGCGATGCTGGTGCTGAGCCGGCACGCCGGGCCCGGCGACTCGGTGCTGCTGGTCGAAACGCTCATGAACCGCGACCACCTGCGCCGGCCCCGGATCGTGCTCAAGGCGGTGCTGCAGCTCGATCCGATGGTCGACGTCTACCTCAACCGGCTGCCCAACCGGTTCCTCGTGCCGGGCCGCGCCGACCTGGCCGAGGAGGTGGGCGCGCTGGCCCGCGGCCTGGGCGAGGAGGATGCCTTCCTGATCTTCCCGGAGGGCGGCAACTTCACGCAGGGCCGACGCCGGCGCGTGATCGAGGCCCTGCGCGGCGGGGGCCGGCACACCGAGGCCGGTCGCGCCGAGCGGATGGTGCACGTGCTGCCCCCGCGCACCGGCGGGGTGCTGGCGGCGCTGGCGGCGGCACCGACGGCCGACGTCGTCTTCGTGGCCCACACCGGACTGGAGCACTTGAGCACGCTGCGCGACATCTGGCGGGGACTACCGATGGACGGCGAGGTGCTGATGCGCTGGTGGTTCGTGCCCGCCGACGAGGTGCCGCGAAGCCGGCACCTGCAGTCGGAGTGGTTGTACGAGCGCTGGAGCGAGATCGACCGCTGGATAGGGGAGCACCGGCCCGACCCGGTCCCGCGACGGGCCGGGACAGAGGCCGAGGCGAGTTAGGAAGAGGGGCGCCCGATGAGCCCGCACGCCCGCGCGCACTCCGGCGACGAGACCAGCCCGTGGAGACCGACCAGTTCTGGGAGCAGCACTACCGCGGCAGCGGGCAGGTCTGGAGCGGGCGGGCCAATCCCGTGCTGGTCGACGTCGTCCAGCGCCTTCCGCCCGGCACCGCGCTGGACCTCGGCGCCGGCGAAGGCGGCGACGCGGTCTGGCTCGCCGAGCGGGACTGGCACGTCACGGCCGTCGACGTGTCCCCCTCAGGACCGCGCCGACGACCTCGAGGCTGAACGTAGACGCCGCGTAAGCGATAACCACGTCGCCCGAGCGCAAGTGGACAACGTCGAGCGGCGTCAGCAGGAACTCGACCGACGTGAGCAGGAACTAGACGCCCGCGTCACGGAGCTAGACCGTCCGCCGATCCCTGCAACGCCAGAAGGGGCGCGGGCTGGTGATGGTGGAGCCCAAGAGCCGCGCCGATCCGGCGCGTCATCGTCCTGCCGATGGAGCTGCACGACGCCCTTCGTGCCCATCGCACGGCTCAGAGGGAGGAGCGCCTGGCGGCCGGGCCGCTCTGGGAGGACCACGGGCTCGTGTTCGCGCAGGTCAACGGTCGGCCCATCGACCCGCGACGGGACTGGGGTCAGTGGAAGGAGTTGCTGCACGCCGCCGGGGTGCGGGACGCCCGGCTCCACGACGCCCGCCACACGGCCGCGACGCTGCTCATGACGCAGGGGTGCCCGCGAGAGTGGCGATGCAGGTGCTCGGCCACTCGCAGATCAGCCTGACCCTCGGCACCTACTCCCAAGTCGTCCCGGAGCTTGCCCACGCGGCCGCTGACCGCATGGGCGCGGCCCTCTGGGGCGCGGAGGCAACCACGGTGGCACCGGACAACCGGCGGCGGAGGTCCCTTCGTGACGAACCCGCAGCTGAGGGCCAGTGGGGCGGGTGGGGCTCGAACCCACGACCGGCGGTTATGAGCACTCTGCAGGCACCGCCCCTGACCTGCGACGAGACTCCCGGAAGGTGCACTGACCTGCGGAAACGCTGCTCGACGCTCGTCAACGTTTCGCGTTGTTAGTCGACGTCCTGCGGACTCCGTGCGGACTGTCCGCGGACCCCCTTCCCCATCAGGTCAGACCGCTCGTACCGTCCCAACCCACAAGGCGGGGTCGTCCGGTGCTGGAA
>JALYNB010000025.1 GCA_030773395.1 Actinomycetota bacterium | reverse complement strand
AGCCCTCGACGTCGTCGACAGCCACCAGGTCGACGTGCGCCACGCTCACCACCCAGCCGCGCCAGTCCCGCTCCGGGTCGTCGAAGACCCGCAGCTGCTCGGGCTCGCGCCCCCGGACGCCCGCCTTTCCCGCCAGCGCCCGCAGCGCCGCCTCCCGTAGCCGTTCGCCCTCGTGCACGAACGTGCCCGGCAGCGACCAGGAGCCGTCGTGCCGCTCGTGCACGAGCACGCCGAGCCGGGCCCGCCGCCCGTCGTACAGCACCGTCAGCAGCGCGACGTCCACCGCCAGGGACGGCCGCGGGTAGTCGGCGAGCGTGAGCCCGGAGCGGTCCCGCCAGACGTCGTCGTCCACCTGCATGCTGGACAGGTTAGCGCAGTTGTGCTCATACTCGTGTTAGCGCGAATGCGCGCCAACACCAGGGAGGTGGGGCTCATGCAGCTCCTCGACCTGCACCTAGGCAAGCCGCTGACCCGCGGCGCCCTCACGATCTTCCCGGTCTGGAACGGCCTCGCCGTCGAGCGGCCGGCCCACGACCTGTGCCGCCCGCGGCTCACCGTCTCCGAGCGCGCCGGCTCGCCGGTCGTGGCGGAGCTCGTCGTCCACAACGGAGGCGCCCGCCCGGTCGTCGTGTTCGAGGGTGAGCTGCTCGAGGGCGGCCACCAGCACCGCGTCGCCGCGCGCACCGTCGTCGTCCCGGCCGGCGAGGCGCTCGTCCTCGACGTCCGCTGCGTCGAGCAGGGGCGCTGGGGCACCGGGCCCGACCGCCACGTCCCGTGCGGCCGCCGGGCTCCGCTCGGCGTCCGCAGCCGCAGCGGTCGCAGTCAGGGCGAGGTCTGGTCGGAGGTCGCGCGGCTCGAGCAGCGGTACGGCGACAGCCCCACCTCGTCCCTGCTCGACGTCACCGCCGACGCGGCTGACGCGGCGGCCAGGCTCGTTGCCGGGATCGCCCCGCTGCCGTTCCAGACCGGGCTGCTCGTCGGGATCGCCGGTCACCCGTTGCTGCTGGAGGTGTTCGACTGCCCCCGGAGCCTCGCCGCTGCGTGGCCCGCGCTGCTGCAGGCAGCCGCCCTCGACGCGGTCGCCCTCGACGTGGCCTGCCGGGCGCCCGCCCCGGTGTCGCCGCAGCCGACGCCCGGCCGCCGCGCGCGACGGTTCCTCGAGCGGCTCTCGGGCGCGTCGCCGTACCAGCGCCGGGAGGCGGGCCTCGGAGTGCAGACGTCCGCGGCCGCTCCCCACACGGACGTGAGCGTCGTGACGTTGTACGACGCGCTCGTGCACGCCGTCGCGGTCAACCGCCGGCACGAGCTGGTGGCCGCCTGATGCGCCTCACCTCCCAGCAGACCGACCGGGCCGTGGGGTCGCTGCTCGGCGCCGCGGTCGGCGACGCGCTCGGCGTGCCGTACGAGTACGGCAGCCGCCCACTCGACCCGGTGCCCGCGATGCACGGGGGTGGGCTCGGGAACGCCGCCCCGGGCGAGTGGAGCGACGACACCGCGATGGCGGTGTGCATCGCCGACGTCGCGGCCACCGGCGCGGACCTCCGGACGCCCGCGGCGCTCGACGAGGTGGCCGCGCGGTTCCTTCGCTGGTACGACGACGACCCGCCCGACATCGGCGTCCAGACCCGCAGGGTCCTTGGGGAGACCCGTCGCCGGCTCCGCGACGGGAACGGGGCGGGTGCGGCGGCCGTCATGCGCGAGGTGGCCGCCGACCTGCACGCCAGGACCGGGCGCACCGCCAGCAACGGCTCGCTCATGCGCACCGCACCGGTCGCGCTCGCGCACCTCGGCGACCCCGACGCGATCACCGAGGTCGCCCGGGCGGTCAGCGCGCTCACCCACGCCGACCCCGTCGCGGGCGACGCGTGCGTCCTGTGGTGCCTCGCGATCGACCTCGCGGTGCGCACCGGCCGGCTCGATGTGCGGGTGGGACTCGACCGGGTCGACCCGATGTGGGGGCCGCTGCTCGACGAGGCCGAGCGGGTCGACCCCGCGTACTACGCCGCGAGCAACGGGTGGGTCGTCGCCGCGCTCTGCGCCGCGTGGTCGGCCGTGAGCCGCAGTACGTCGTACGCCGACCGGGTGGTCCGCGCGGTCGCCGGCGGGGGCGACACCGACACCGTCGCGGCGATCGCCGGCGCCCTGCTCGGGGCCACGTACGGCGGCAGCGCTGTCCCCGCCGTGTGGCGCCGCCCGCTCCACGGGTGGCCGGGGCTGCGGGCGCGCGACCTGGTCGGTCTCGCGGTCCTCGCTGCCCGGGGCGGTCGGCCCGACCGGGCGGGCTGGCCGAGCGGGCCCACGGTTGACTACCGGCGGACGTCCGGTGAGGTCGTGCCGCACCCCGACGACCCCGGCGTGCTGCTCGGCGGCGTCGGGGCACTGCGCCCCGGGGTGGCGGACGCGGTCGTGAGCCTCTGCCGGCTCGGCAACGCACAGGTGCCCGTCACCGCTGACCCCCGCGACCACGTCGAGTTCTGGCTCGTCGACGACGAGGACGCCAACCTGGACGCGGCGGCGGTGCTGCTCGACGCCGCGGAGACCGTGCGGGACCTGCGGGTGGAGGGCAAGACCGTCCTCGTCCACTGCGTGCACGCGCACACCCGCACGCCGCTGGTGGCGGCCGCCTACGGGGTGCTGGTCACGGGCTCGTCCCCGAGGGGCGCGCTGGAGCGGGTGGCGGCCGTGCTGCCGTCCGCGAGGCCCCGGCGGTCGCTGACCGCGGCGCTCGTCGAGCGGCTGAACTGTCAGGGGTGGCCCGGTCGTCCACCAGCCCAGTCCCGCACGCGTCGTCAGGCGCGTCCGGCTCAGCCGACGGGAAGGACCTCGACGTCGTAGGCGGCGACCAGTGGGTCGGCCGTGGCGACGATGAGGTCGAGTCGGCGCGCCTGGGCCACGAGGAGCCGGTCGAAGGGGTCGCGGTGCAGTGCGGGCAGGGCGGCGACAGCCACGCCGTCCTGCCAGGAAACGGGGAGGTGCGTGACGCCGAGCCTCGGAGCCCGGCTCGCGAGCCAGACCTCGGGCGGTTCCGGCAGGGGGAGCCGGCCCGTGCCGTACTTGATCCCGATCTCCCAGGCGCTCGCCGCGGAGAGCAGGAGCTCGATGGCCGGGTCGGCGAGGGTTGTGGTGGCCGCGCCGAGCCGCTCGGGGCTGACGGCGAGCCAGAGGAGCACGTGCGTGTCAGGAGCAGTCTCACGCTCCGAACGCCTGGAGCTCGTCGTCGCTCAGGGGTGCGTCGAAGTCGTCGGGTACGACGAAGCGTCCGCGGTCGAGTCCGAACTCCCGCGCCCGCCGGGGCGGCACGAGGCGGGCGACCTCCCGGCCGCGGGAGGTGATGACGACCTCCTCGCCGGCACCCACCTCCTGCAGGAGCCGCGACAGGTGGGTCTTGGCCTCGTGGACCCCGACGGACTTGTCATGTGACTGAGTCTAGTGCTCCTGCATGGCGGGGCTGGCCACACGAGGAGCGCCCCGACCCGGTCCGGCTGGTCTCGCAGCGCTGGACCTCGCGGTTGCGGAGGGCGGGCTCTCGGAGCCCGCGCAGCAGAACGACGAGGGCCTCGAGCTGCTGTTCCGGAAGGCCGCCGGCTGTCGCGGGTGCTCGAGGAGTGCCGGGGCCGCCTCACTCCTTGAGCACGGCAACCAGCTCCACGGGCGATGCCTCCCCGGCCTCGCGGAGCACCGCCCGGACGTCGCGCCAGGCGAGCCCGCCGATGCCGGCGCCGAGCTTCGGGACGCCGAGCGCCGTCAGCCCGAGGGACGCCGCGTCGGCGAGCGCGCCACGGAGGCTGGACTCGACCGCGTCGAGCTGGGCGTCCGCCCCACCGGACTGCTGGGTCGCGAGGTTGTAGACGACCACGTCGACGGCGTCCCAGCGGAAGAAGCCGCCGAGGCGGAACTCGCGACTCTCACAGCGGCGCCGGTACTCCTCGTACATGTCCGGCCAGCGAGCGCGGAAGTCCCGCGCGATCCCGCCCCGCATCGAGCCCCGGCAGTTGCAGCCGTGGCCGATCGCCGGGAGGCCGAGGTCGAACAGATCGCCGGTAACCTCGCGGTACGACATGCGCGGGCCCTACCCGTCCGCGGTCAGCAGTTGACGTACGCGACGGGGTTCGCCGCACCCCGCGGGAACCGGTCCGACACGTCCTGCCCCACGAGGTGCTGCAGCTCCGGGGCGGGCTCACTGTCGAACCCCCAGCGCGGACGGGCCGGGTCGTCGTCCTGCCAGTCGCGGTCGCCCTCCCGCCCCTCTCGCGCAGGCGTGCACCCGGTACGCGCCGCGGACGACGCAACCGGCGACCGCCAACGCGTACTCGGCCTGCTTCCTGCTTCTGGCACGGCTGCCCACAGCACGGCCACTGCTCGCCGCGCCGGCGGCGTGAGGATCAGCTCGTAAGGCTCCTCGTTCACCCGCGCAGACGGCGCACGGCTTCCACGCCGCGCACCACGTCCCCACGGGCGTACGCCGCGTCCGCCTCGCGGATGTCGGTGAGCGCCGAGGGATCGCTCAGCACGGACAGCGTTTCCTCCAACTCGGCGAGGTCCTCCGCGCTGACCAGCACGGCCGCTTTCCGGCCGTTCTTGGTGATCACGACCCGTTCGTGCTGGCGTTCGACCCGTTCACGATCTCGGACAGGTGGTCCCGGCCGGTCCTCAAGGACTCCCCGCGGTCATGGTCACGATCGCGGCGCTCAGATGTGCTCCGGTCCAGCGCTGCTCGGTCCCTCCGGCTTCCAACGAAGTCCTTCGCGTACTCCTCCAGCCGGCGAGCACATGTCCCGCACCGGAGCAGTAGCCCGCCCGCGGCCTCTACCGTGCCCCCGTGGCACGCATCTCCGACGACCTCCGCGCCATGAGCGACGAGTCCCTCGCGGCCCTCTTCGCGAACCGTCCCGACCTGCACGCCGACCCGCCCGCCGACGTGAACTCGCTGGCCCAGCGGCTGTCCACGCCGACTGGCGCCCGGGTCGGGATCGAGCAGCTGGACCGACCCGCCCTGCAGGTCTGCCACCACGTCGTCCTCGTGTCCGGTCACCCGCTCGGCGACGGCGCCGTCCGAGTCTCCGACCTCGCCGAGTGGACAGCCCTCGCGCCCGGCGAGCCGTCGGGCGAGGATCTCCTGGGCGCTCTCGGCACGGCTGTCGTACGGCTCCGCGAGGTCGGACTCGTGCACGGCGACCCCGCCCGCCCGGTGTCCGGGCTCCGGCAGGTGCTCGCCCCGCCCGTCGCCGCCGGGCGCACCGCCCGTCGGCTCTTGGAACTGGCGCCCGACAGCGCCGTCCGCCTCCTGGCCGAGCAGCACGGGCTCGACCCTCGCGATGCCCACTCCGCCCGCGAGCGCCTCGCCGACCTCCTCCCGCGGCTGGGGCCGGCCCAGCTGCTCGAGGGCGTGTCGGACCGCGCGGTCGCCCTGTTCGTCGAGGCGGTCGAGCACCAGGAGTACGCGGTCCCGCTCCCCGGCGGCACGATCGAGCAGTGGGCACACGTCCGCGCGGGGGCCGAGCCGGTGCTGGAGCTCGTCCTGCGTGGGGTCCTCGTCCCGCTGACCCCGGCGGTCGGTGAGATCCCACGCGAGCTGCGCCACGCCGTCCTCCGGGAGCTCGACCCGTACCTCGTCCGGCTGCGCCCGCCGCCGGCCCAGGCCCGACCGCAAGCCGCCGTCCTGCAGACCGCAGCCGCGGACGCCGCCGAGCGGGCCGGCCGGGTCGTCGGCCTCGTCGAGCGGCTGCTGGAGACGTGGTCGCGGGAGCCGGCTGTCCAGCTCGTGAGCGGCGGGCTGGGCGTCAAGGAGCTGCGCCGTGCCGGCAAGCTCCTGGACGTCGACGAGCGGGACGCCGGCCGGGTCGTCGAGCTCGCCCTCGTCGCCGGGCTGCTGCGGGGCGAGCGGCGCGGGCCTGCCGTGCTGCCCTCCCCGGCGTACGACGAGTGGCTCGCGCTGGACGTCCCGCACCGCTGGGCCGCCCTTGCCGGCGCCTGGTGGCGCTCGGAACGCCTGCCGAGCGCGGCCGGCAGCCGCGACGGCGGCCAGCCTCTCCCCGCTCTGCACTGGCAGTCACCGTCCGAGGCGCTCGAGGTCCGCCATCGGGTGCTGGCCCTCCTTGCCGAGCAGCCCGGGCTGGCCGAGGACGAGCTCCTGGACCGCATGCACGCCCGCGCCCCGGCACGGTGGGCCGTCGGCGCAGCAGAGCTGGTCGCGCGCGGCGCCTACGCGGAGGCGGTCCTCCTCGGGATCGCCGCCGGGCCGCCGACGCCCGGCGTCCTCGCGCCCTGGGCTCCCGACGGGTCGGAGACCTGGCCGGGCGAGGGCGCTGTGCGGGAGCTCGCCGCGGCGCTGCCGGAACGCGTCAGGGCGGTGACGCTCCAGGCCGACCTCACCGCGGTCGCTGCCGGACCGGTCGCCCCCGAGGCCGGGCGCGTGCTCGACCTGCTCGCCGACGTGGAGTCGCGGGGGGCGGCAACCGTCTGGCGGTTCGGACCCGCGTCGGTTCGCCGTGCCTTCGACGACGGCTGGACGGCGTCAATGGTGCTCCACGAGCTGGAGCAGATCGCGGCCCGCGGCGTCCCCGGCACGCTCACCACCCTCGTCGGCGACGTCGCGCGGCGCCACGGGCAGGTCCGGGTCGGGGCGGCGTCGGCGTACCTGCGG
>JALYNB010000024.1 GCA_030773395.1 Actinomycetota bacterium | reverse complement strand
GGCCGGCACAGCACCACGTCCCGCTCACTGTTCGTGCTGCCGTCCGGCGCCGTCGTCGTCGACACGCCCGGCCTGCGCGGGGTGGCGCTCGCGCCGGACCTCGACGAGGGGCTGGCGGAGGCCCTCGTCGACGTCGAGGAGCTCCCGGCCGCCTGCCGCGCCGACTGCGGCCGCACGACCGAGCCCGGCTGCGCGGTGGCGGCGAGCATCGCTGCGGGCGACCTGCTGCCCGAGCGGGTGGAGTCGTGGCGCCGGTGGCAACGCGAGCTGGCCTGGCAGGAGCGGCGCCGCGACGCCCGGCTGCTCGCCGAGGACAAGGAGCGGTGGAAGGGCGTCCACCTTGCGCAGCGGGCGCGGGGGCACCGGCCGTGACGTCGCGGCCGAGCCCCGGTGCCGGTGCCGGTGCCTACCAGTCCGTGTAAAGCAGGTGGTTGTTGTCGTCCTGGTCGTTGGGGGCGGTGACGACGGCCTGCGTCGCCGCGGTCCTCAGCGCCGTCGCCAGCGCGTCCGGCGTCAGGCTCGGGTCGGCCTGGAGGGCGAGCGCTGCGACCCCCGCGGTGTGCGGCGTCGCCGTCGAGGTCCCGCTCTTGGTCGTGGTGCCGGTGCGGCTGCGGTGCGACGCTGACGTGATCTTGTGGCCGGGCGCGAACCAGTCCACGCAGGTGCCGTAGTTGGAGTAGGAGAGCTTGGCGTCGTTGCTGTCCGTGGCTCCTACGGTCATCGCCCCGCTGACCCGCGCCGGGGACGCGTCGCAGGCGTCCTCCGGAACGCCCAGCTTGCCGTTGCCCGCGGCGACCGCGTAAGCGAAGCCCTGCGCGATGGACTCCTCCACAGCAGCCGCGAGCAGGTCCTCGCCCGCCTCGTCGGCGACGAGGCTGACGTTGACGACAGCGCGCGCGCCCGGGTAGAGGGTCGCGTGGTTACCGGTGATCCAGTCGATTCCGGCGGCGACGCCGGTGTCCGGCCCGCTGCCGTTGCAGTCCAGCACGCGGACGGCCACCAGCGTGACGCCCCTCGCGACGCCGTACGTCTTGCCGCCGGCGGTGCCAGCCACATGCGTGCCGTGACCATGGCAGTCGCTGGCCTTGCCGTCGTTGTCGATGAGGTCGGGGCCGCTCACCGCGCGGCCTCCGAACTCTGCGTGGTCGAACCGGATGCCGGTGTCCAGCACGTAGATCACGACACCCGCTCCCGTGGCGGTGTAGCTGAACGTCTTGTCCAGCGGTCGGTTGCGCTGGTCGATCCGGTCCAGGCCCCAGGTGGCGTTGTTCTGCGTGGTGGCGATCCGCACGGTCCCGCTGGGCACGACCGACGCGACGTCGGGGTCGGCCGCGAGCCCGGCGGCCTCGGTGGCGCTCAGCCGCGCCGAGAAGCCGCGCAGAGCGTGCCGGTACACGTGCCCCACCGCCGCGCCACGACTGCGCGCACGGTCGGCGGCGGCGTCGGGCAATACCCGGGAGCCCCGCTCGAGCAGGACGACGTAGTCGCGCTCCGCGTCCCCCGGCCCGGAAGAGGCGACGGCCGTCCCGGTGATCGTGGATCCTGCCGCCACGGCGGCGAGGGCGAGAGCGGCGACGGGACCCAGGCGCATGGAGTCCTCTTCTTCGCAGGGGGCCTGCTCCAAGTGTCCGAGAACGTCTGGACATCCGGCATGGCCCGGACGGAGCAGTTCGGCTGGTCCGTCCGGGCGTGGGCCTGCACCCGGCGCGCCCGTCCGGTGACTAAGCGTCGACGGGAGTGGACGCTTACCGCCGTGACCACCACTTCCGGCCCTGGCGTCTGGTCTGGCCGTGCCTCACGTTCGCGACGCCGACGCGGCGATCCGCTTCCTCACCGACGTGCTCGGCTTCGGCCAGGCCGCGCGCTACGACGACGGCGGGCTCGTCGTCCACGCCGAGCTGCGCTGGCCCGAGGGGGGCGGAGTGATGCTCGGCAGCGACCGGCCGGGCGGGCCGTCCCTGCCCCCGGGCGTCGGCGTCGTGTACGTCGTGACGCAGGACCCCGACGGCGTCCACGCCCGGGCGACCGCCACCGGCGCGAAGGTGAGCGACCTGGTCGAGCGGGACTACGGCTCGCGCGAGTGCACCGCCACCGACCCGGAGGGCGTCGTCTGGAGCTTCGGGACCTACGGGAGGGAGTGACGGCGGGGCGTCAGCCCGCAAACTCCCAGTGCCAGGCCTCGGGCTTGCTGCCGCCCTGCTGGGCCCAGGCGGGGTGGAACCAGCCGAAGCGGAGGCTGTTGGCGCGCATCCACTCGTGCTGCGGGCTGCCGAACGTCTGCACGCCGTCGCACAGGTCGAGCGCGACGGCCCACCCGTGGTTGCTCGTGCCCGGGACGGCCGCCAGCGTGGGCTTGGCCTTCCGGACAGCGACCTGCTCCGGGAAACTGCGGTAGGAGTCGGTGACGCAGATCGGCGCCCCGAACTCGAGCGCGTACGCCCGGCTCATCTCGTCGAACGCTGCCGCGGCGTCGGCGCGCAGCATGTGCCACGACGTGCCCCAGAGCGGGCACAGCGCGACCTCCGGGAGCATGCCGTTGGGGTAGCCCCTGAGCACTTGGCCGGTGCAGGTGGCACCCGGCCTCGGGGTCAGCGCCCCGGTGATCGCCTCGAAGGGCACAGACGCCCGCTGCTGGGCGATGGCCTCCGCCTTCGCCAGCAGCGCGTCGCGGCGACGGGCGTCGGCGACCTCGCCGACCGTGGCGGTGAGCGTGGCCTGGCTGGCGGCGACGGCTTCCTGCGCCTCGGCCACGACCCGGTCGGCGGCGGCCTTGGTCTGCGCGGCCCGCGCG
>JALYNB010000023.1 GCA_030773395.1 Actinomycetota bacterium | reverse complement strand
CCGCGTGGTCCTCGCGAGCCTTCAGGACGTCCGCTACCTCAGCCCCGGCACCCGCAGGGTCTACCGGGCGCTCGCCGCCGCGGGCAGCTCCTGCGTTCTCTACGCCCGTGACCTGCCCACCTACCTCACGTCGTCGATGCCTGCGCCGCGGCGTTCCCCGCACCATGACTCCCGGACAGCGGCACGTGTCTCCGAGGCCGCTGGAGTTCACAAACGCTACCGCGGCCAGGTCCACGACGAGGTGCCGCAGCCCGTTCCCAGGACCTCGATCATGGCGTCGCGGAGTTGCGGCGCCGTCCCCGACGTCGAAGTCCTCGGCCACGGCGACGACAGCCGTCGTACCGTTGGGTGGGCGGGTGCCACCAGGGCAGGGTCCTGTGGCTCCTCGTGGTGCTGTCGGCACGCACCGATCGAGCGGGTCGAGGACCCCTGGTACAACCAGACCCTCAGTCAGGTCGGGGACCTCCTGGTCCGACTCGGGGTGATGCAGGGCGAGTTCCATTGGCACAGCCACGCCGAGCAGGACGAGTTCTTCTTCGTTCTCGAGGGACGCTTCCGCATCGAGCTCTCGGCGGTCCGGGCAGCGGCATGGACACGATCGAGCTCGGCCCCCGTCAGGCGTTCCCCGTGTCGGCCGGGCTGCGCCACGTGGTCCCCGAGCGCAGAGCCGTCCTGATGATCGAGAAGGCGGGAGTCGTCGCCACCGGCGACTGACCTACCGAGCGTCTGTCGAGAGACGGAACGTAGAGGAGAGGACACCAGTGCGCGAGTCGCTGCACCCCGGGCTGACCGCCCGGCTGGACTACGTGGTGCCCGTGGAGCGCACCGTGCCGCACCTGCTGCCCGAGGCCGACGAGTTCAGCGCCCTGCCGGCCGTGTTGGCCACCGGCTACCTCGTCGGGATCCTCGAGTGGACGTGCATGCGGGCCCTCCTTGGCCATCTCGACGACGGTGAGGCCACCCTCGGGGTGCACGTCGACGTCAGCCACGAGGCGCCCACCCCACCCGGGGCACTGCTGACGGTCGAGGCCGAGCTGACCGTGATCGATTGCCGCGTGCTCACCTTCGCCGTGGTCGCCCGCGACGACCACGCGGTGGTCAGCCGCGGCACGCACCGCCGGGCCGTCATCGACCGCGAGCGGTTCACCGACCGCCTGCAGGCTCGCCCGGGGGCCGCGCGGTGAACGGGCCGCGCCCGCCTCTGTTCGACGCGCACCTGCACGTCATCGACCCGCGCTTCCCGTTGGTCCCCAACGGCGGCTACCTGCCACCCGCGTTCACCGTCGCGGACTACCAGGCCCGCACCGCCCAGCTCGACGTGGTCGGCGGGGCGGTCGTGTCCGGCTCGTTCCAAGCCTTCGACCAGACCTACCTGCTCGCCGCATTAGCTGAGCTCGGACCCGGTTTCGTCGGCGTCACCCAGCTGCCCGCATCCGTGCCCGATGAGCAGGTCGTCGCGCTGGCCCAGGCGGGAGTACGCGCCGTGCGGTTCAACGTGCGCCGCGGTGGCTCGGAGACGCTGGAGCACCTCGACCGGCTCGCCCGCCGCGTGCACGACCTCGCCGGTTGGCACACCGAGCTCTACGTTGACTCGGTGGACCTGCCCGACCTGCTGCCCGTCCTGACCCGGCTCCCGCGCGTCAGCGTCGACCATCTCGGGCTGTCCCGCGCGGGGCTGCCGCACCTGCTCTCCCTCGTCGAGCACGGCGCGCACGTCAAGGCCACCGGGTTCAGCCGCAGCGACCTCGACGTGCCCGCCGCCCTGCGAGCGGTGGCCGCCGCGAACCCCGCCGCGCTGGTCGCCGGCACCGACCTGCCCTCCACACGCGCCCCGCGGCCGTTCCACGACCACGACCTCGATCTCGTCCTCGAGGCGCTGGGCCCCGACCTCGCCGACGCCGCGTTCCACCGCAACGCGCTGACCCTGTACCAGCCTCCCTCACGATCCGTTGATGCTCAGGGACAGGGACGACGAACGTGAGCGCAGCCGCGCACAGCGCGCGCCGAGCAACGCCTCTGCGAGACCAGCAGCAGACGTCGCGTGACGCGCCTGGCAGGCCAGCCCCTTCTGGCAAGCCTGAGGCCTCTGGTGGTCGGTGCTGGTGGCCCCGGCGTCGACCCGCGTCAGCGGCGGCTCGGTGCCTCGGGTGCCAGGTCACTCAAGGGCGTGTTGGCGCCGCACAGGACCGCGGCGACACGCTCTCCGGGTTCGGCATGTAGGCACCGGTGAGCAGGACGCCACGCACGCTCTGTCGGAATCACGTCAGCTGGCGGGCGGGGCGAACAGTTGGAGGTCGTTGCCCTCGGTGTCCTTGAACGGCGCGACAGATCCCCAGTCGTAGGACGACACCCCACCGGTGAACGTGACCCCCTCGCTCTTGAGGTCCTCGACCTCGGCTGCAAGGTCCCCGTGCGCCTGGAAGCTGATGACCGCTCCGCCACCGCTGCCCGACGCGGTCTCACGCCCATTCAGCCCGACCGACAGCCCCCCAGCGTCCAGTTCCGACCACTGCGGGGACTGCATCTTCACCTCCAGCCCAAGCACGTCCCGGTAGAAGCCCACCGCGCGGTCCATGTCCTGCACCGGCAGCCACACGTTCGACACCCTTGCGGCCACGTCGACCTCCCTGTCTTTCAGTCCTGCACGTCGGTTCCGCCCGGTCTGCCACGCAACGGGCCGAGACACGCATGCTTCACGGCATCCGGCGTGATCACGGCCACCACCTCGACCGCGGTGTTGGCAGAGAGGGGTGGCGCCACCGCCGTACGCGGACCTGAAAGGCCGGGCCTACTGGTCGAGCGACTCGCCGTGTGCCGGCGGTGGTCGAACTCCCGCGACGGCAGCCATCGCGGACATTCACCCGCTCCGGCAACACTCAGCTGACCGGCTACGACCGCCAGCTTTCAGGCCGAGTTCAGCCTGGATCCACCGCGGTTTCTCGCAGGGGTGGTCTGCCCTGGACCTGTGATCTTCGGCGGGCTTGGGTCGTGCGGTAGCCGCCGGTCGGCTCCGGCTCCTCCGGGTGGTGCTGGTCGCGACCGTGGGGGTCGGGTGGTCAGGCTGGCGTGAGTTCGGTGGTGGCCGTGGACCGCGGTGAACAGCTCCTGCCAGCCGGCCTCCCAAGGCCAGTCGCGCGGCAGGTGCAGGGTGAGGCGTCGGGCGGAGCGGGCCAGCCGCGCCGGCACGCTGATCAGATGGGCGCGGACCGTGCCGGTGGTGGCCCGGGCGTGAAACGCGGACGCCAAGGCGCCGGCAGCGCGGGTGAGGTTGAACGCGATCGCGGCGAGAACGAGCCAGGCCGCGTTCGCGGTGAACGTCCCCGAGGGCAGGTGCGCCAGCGGCCCGTTCTTCGGGGGACTGCCAGAACACCACCTCGCGGCCGCGGGCGCGGGTGAACACGATCTGGGAGCGGGCCTCCCGGCCGCGGTCGGCGACGACGTCGATCGCCGCTCCCCGGCGGGCGCAGGCGCGCAGCGGCACGCGCTCCACCAGCTCCGGCTCCTCGGGCCAGTCACCCACGGGGACCGGGTGGCAGTACAGCGCGGACGTCCGCGGCCAGGTGCCCTTGGTGCGGAACACCAGCCCGCCGCCGAGCGGCACCCGCAGCAGGTAGGGCAGGGTGCTGTCCGGGTCCGGGTTGCGGGCGATCAGCAGGTCCACGGCCGCGACGTCCCGGTCCCGCTCAGCGCGGGGACGCGGCCCGCGGTCCGTACGCGGCGGTGAGCACGGTCTGGATGTGGGCGTCCCAGGCCGGCCACCAGGCCTCGTCGAGCTCGGGTGGCGCGACCCCGGACAGCGGTCCGGTCGGGGGTGCAGCACGGCGAGGCACTCCGGGCCTCGCCAGCCGCATTCGCACTCCGCGACCCAGCTCAGCACCGGCTCCGCGCCGGCGTACCGCAGGGCGCTGCCCGGCTCCCCGGGTGTCCCCGAGTAGGAGCTGGTGTTCGCGCCGTCGAGCAGCACCGCGGCCAGCACCCCCTCGTGGGACAGGGCGACACCGCGCGGGTCGGTGGTTGGGTCGTCGTAGACCATGCCCATGCGCAGGCTCCTCGAGCAGTCGTCGGGGGTCAGATCGGGTCGGCCGCGGTGAGCGGCACGTCCCGGCGGGGTGGCAGGTGCCGGTACAGCGTGGTCCGGGTGATCCCGGTCTTGGCGACGATCTCGGCGATGGTGTGCCCGGCGTCGCGAAGGTGCGTGGCGTAGGCCAGCCGATCGGAATCGACGACGGAGGGCCGGCCGACGTGGCGGCCCTTCGCGGCGGCGACGGCGCGGGCGTGCGCGGCCCGCTCGAGGGCGTAGGTGCGCTCCATCTGCGCGAACAGCGCCAGCAGCACTACCGCCAGCTGGGCCATCGGGTCGTCCGGGCGGCTGGAGTCCACCCGGATCGAGTCGGCGACGTTGCGCAGCCCCACACCGCGCTCGGTCAGGTCGTGGATCAGGTTCAGGGTGTCCCGCACGGTGCGGCCGAGCCGGTCCAGCGTGTGCACCACGATCACATCCCCGGGACGGGCGTAG
>JALYNB010000022.1 GCA_030773395.1 Actinomycetota bacterium | reverse complement strand
GCGCCGCCGCCTGCCGCTCGGCCGCCGGGCCGTCGACGTCCGCCAGCACGACGGTCGCCCCCCGAGCCACCAGCGCGGCGCCGAGAGCCGCCCCGATCCCCGAGCCGCCGCCCGTCACGATCGCCGTCTCCGTCACGGTCACCCTCCCTGCTGCGACCTCCGTGCCGGCCCCGTCCGCGCGGCAGCTCGCTGTCCGCTTCGCAGGCTAGGACCAGCACGACCGAGACGGAGCAACAGGCCCGCTACCGGGACCTCCGACACCTGTCCTGTCACGCACGGACACCAGGAGGCACGGATGCGCAGGATGCTCATCGGCGGGCTCGCCGCCCTCGTCGCGGTCCCCATGCTGGGTGGCCCCACCGCGGCGGCGGCACCCACGACCCCGACCTGCGGCGGGAAGCCGGTGACGAAGGTCGTCGAGAAGGGCCCGAAGCCGTCGGACACGGTGGGGAACCCCTGCCGCTGACGTCCTCCTCGTCCGTGTCGGCGCGGCCAAGGAGGTCGATGGCGGTGGTGGCAACGACGTCATCTGCGCGCCCGCCGAGGGCGGCACGACGGTCGTCGGCGGCGACGGCGACGACGTCCTGATCGGCGGTCCTGGGGCCGACGTCATCATCGGTGGTGCCGGCAGCGACACCATCACTGGCGGTGGCGGTGGTGACGTCTGCGACGAGGCCGGGACGGCCTGCACGTACGACGCGCTGGCGTCGGTGCTGGGGACGGTCATCGCGGTGACGCCGACGGCGGTGGACACGTCGGCAGCCGCCGCGCAGGTCGTGTTCCGTGTGGCCGTGACCGACCAACTCGGCTTCGCAGCCGGTCAGCTGACGTTCCGGTCGCCGCTGCCGGGAGCGGCGTCGCTGTCCGCCTGGTTCCGAGGCGCCCATCGGGTTGCGGGTACGGAGCGCGATGGCCTGTACGACGTCCGCGTGACGGTGCCGAAGGGCTCGGCGGCGACGACGTGGGCGTTGGAGTCCATCTACCTCGCGGACGGTCGGAGCAACGCCAAGATCCAACGGGGGGTGGCGGCGAGCATCAGTCAGACGGCGGCCGGCGACACCGCCGCGCCGGAGGTCGTGTCGGTGGCGCCGCTGACCGCGACGACCATCGACACCACCACCGCCCCGGCCTCGGTGCGGTACCGGATCCGGATCACCGACCAGACCGGCCTGCAGTGGGGTCAGGTGCTCTTCCGGTCGGCGACGTCCGGCGCCTCCATCAGAGCGAGCGTCGGCGCTCGGCTCTCCGGAACCGCGCAGGACGGCGAGTACGATCTCGTCCTCCCCGTGGCCCAGGGCACCGCGCCCGGCGTCTGGTCGCTCGACCACGTCGTCGCCGCGGACCCGGTGGGCAACGCGCGGCTGTCCCGCGCGGCAGCGTCCTTCGTGCAAGTCGGCGGCGGCGACAGCGCGGCTCCGGTCGTCCAGGCGATCACCGCGGTCGACGCGACGCGGGTCGACACCTGCGCCGCTGCTGCCACGGTGCGGCTCCGGCTGCGGCTCACCGACGACAGCGGCGTGTCCGCCGGCAGCGTCCTGCTGCGGTCGCGGCTGGCGGAGGTGGGCACTCTGTCCGGCCAACTGCGACGAGTGGCCGGCACCCCGACGGACGGCACGTACGAGGCCGTGGTGACCGTCCCGAGGAACGCCGCGGCGACGACCTGGACGCTGGACCACGTGTGGGTGTCAGACACGGTGAGCAACAACCGGCTGTACGCGGGGGCGACGGTTCCCCAGCCAGAAGGCCCGATCGCGATCACGAACGGGCCGCTGACTGCGGGCGGGAGCGCGTCTGCCTGACGGGAGGGGAGGAGGCGCCCCACGGCCTACCCGAGCGCGGTGGCCACCAGCGCCTCCAGCCGGCGGGCGTGGGCGCCCCGCCAGTAGACGTGGCCGCAGGAGCGGCAGCGCGAGAACTTGTCGTACGCGCGGAGCGTGCCGGGCTGGAGCGCCTCCGCGACGTCGGCCTTCTCGACCGGCTCCAGGGGCCCGTTGCAGGCGAGGCAGCGGGTGAACGGGGCAAGCGGGGGCCGGAACCGCCCGACCACCTCGGCCACCTGCTCATCGGGGACCTCGGAGCGGACCAGCGCGCCGGCGGGGAGCGCGCGGCGGCGCAGCAGGCCGCGGTCGCGGGTGAGCAGCACCGGCGACTCCGCCACGGCGGCGGCGACGAGGTCCGGGTCGTCGGCGTGGGCCGACCAGGCCGTGTCGACGCCGAGCAAGCGCAGGCGGCGGGCGAGCGTGCCGAGGTGCACGTCGAGCAGGAACCGCGGCGGCTGTGGGGCGGGCTGCGGCCACGTCACGGAGGCGACGTCCGCGACGTCGCCGGGCGACGGCCGGTACGACGGGGGCACGCGCCGGCCGTGCACCGTGATTCCGCCGACCTCGGTGAGCGGCACCCCCACCGACTCCACGAGGTGCCCGACGGTGGAGGTGCCATCGGCCGGGGCCTCGACGTCCCGGCCCCGGAAGCGGGGCGCCAGCAGCGGCTGCAGCCCCGCGTCGAGGCGGAGCCGGATCGAGTCGGGCACGGTGACGTGCTTCCCGGCATGGTCGCGCTCCGCACCGGGGAGGGCTGTCGCGTGAGCCGGAGGGGTGTCGGGTGACGAAGCGGAGCGCGGGGCTCCTGCTGTGGCGGCGGGACGGGACCGGACGGGTGGAGGTGTTGATCGGGCATCCCGGCGGGCCCTACTTCTCCCACCGGGACGACGGCGTCTGGTCCGTGCCGAAGGGGGAGTACGAGCTGGGCGAGGACGCGATCGCGGCGGCCTACCGGGAGTTCGCGGAGGAGGTCGGCATCGCGCCGCCGGACGGCGAGCCGGTCCCACTCGGCGAGTCGCGGCAGAGCAGCGGCAAGATCAACACAGTCTTCGCGCTGGAGTCCGACCTCGACATCACCGAGGCGCGCAGCAACCTCTTCCCGCTGGAGTGGCCGCCGCGGTCGGGCCGCACGCAGGAGTTCCCCGAGCTCGACCGGGTCGCCTGGATCGAGATCGGCCGGGCACGGAGCAAGGTCTGGGCGTCGCAGCGGGTGTTCGTCGACCGGCTCGCCGCCCTGGTGGAGTCGCCGTGAGCGCAGGGCCCTAGCGGCCCGCGCTCGTGATGGTGCCCGGGCTGACCTGCGACGCCGACATGCTCGCGCCGCAGGCCGCCGCGTTCGCCGGTGCCGTCGACGTGGTAGTGCCCGACCTGGGGGAGGCCGCGTCGGTCGGCGCGATGGCCGAAGCGGTCCTCGCCGTAGCCCCACCGGCGTCCGCGCTGCTCGGCTTCTCGCTGCGCGAGCGCGCCGCAGGCCGCCGGCAGGGTCGTCTCGGTCGGCACCCCCGACCCAGATCCGTCGTACGCCGTCGGGTCCTGGCCGGACGTCGAGCTACGCCGGCTCGGCCTCGAGCTCGACCGGCCGGAGGGGCTCGACGAAGTCGGCGGCCTCCAGCACGGCGAGCACCCGGGTGAGGAACGCGGCCATCTGGCGTCGCCGCACCGGGTCGGCCGGGCCGTAGCGGCCCTCGCTCACGCCCGTCGTGACCCCGGCCGACGCGAGCACGTTGATGTCGACCTGGACCTGCGGGTCGAGTGTCGCGACGTCGGCGAAGGCGTCCCCGTCCGGCCCGATCTCCTCGCCGGTGAGCCACGCGTACGTGCCGGCCAGCATCGTCGCCATCTGCGCCCGGTTCACCCGCAGGTCCGGCGCGAACCGGTCGGCCGGGCCGCCACCGGCACCGCCCTGCACGATCCCGGCCTCGGCCAGGCGGTGCACCGCCTCGGCGTGTGTGCTGCCCGCCGGCACGTCGGTGAAGGCAGCCCCGCCACGCTCGGGCAGCGGGTTGAGCTCGGTGGCCTGCAGCGCGACGGCGGTGTCGACCAGCCGGACGACGAGGCTCGCCATCTGCGCCCGCGTCACCGTCCGGTCCGGGGCGAACTGCGTCGGCGTGACCCCTCGCGTGATCCCGGTGGCTTCCAGGCAGGCGATCTCCGCCGCGAAGAAGCCGCCGGCGTCGGCGAAGCGCGACGAGGTGGGGGCCGCGGCGCAGAAGGGAGCGATGTCCACCGCGTCCGCCAGCGCGGGGGTCGAGGTGGCGAGGACCCCCGTCGCCACCACGCCGGCGACCAGCCCTGCCGCGAGGGGACGGGTGCGCCTGCCGGCGGGCGACGGCGTGCTGGTGCTGCCGATGGTGGGGGGGCCGAGCATGCGGTACCTCCGGGGTCGCGAGCGGCGCGCTGGTCGCCGGACCGTACGGGACGCAGACCGGTTCGTCGGGGTCGCCTTCGTGCGGTGTCGGGGGCGCGCAGCACCGGCCCTACCTGGCGAAAGGCCGCGAGTCCTGCCAACCTTCGCGGCGCTCCCCGGCGGTGGCCGGACGCGCCCAGGCGAGAGGACCCTCGGTGAACCCCGACCTGTTCCACCGTCACGACCTGTCCCGTCGACGGGCCCTGGGCCTCGCCGGCGCCGCGGCCTTCACGACCGCCACGGCCGGTCTGCTCCCGTCGGCCGCCCAGGCCGCCCAGGGCCCCGAAGGGGACAGCTCGCGATCCGCGGCCGTCCACCGCGGCGGGCCGTACACCGACGAGATGTTCGACGTCGAGGCCGTGCTCGCGGGGGCCTGGGACCGGTCGCGGTACGGCGAGGGCGACCAGCGGGGCACGTTCAACGAGGTCACGCCCGCCCGGACCGCGGCCGCCCTGCGCCTGCTGTCGGGCAGCCGCCGGGTGACGACGTACACGCTCGGGGAGGAGGTCTTCAACGGCTTCCCGGCCTTCGGCACCACGCCGCCGCGCATCTACGAGCAGCGGCTCGTCATCAACGGCTACGACCCGGGGCCCGGCTTCGACGGCATCCAGGGCCCCCTCGAGCCGCTCGGCCCGAACGCGCTCACCTACATGGAGGAGCGGTTCGAGGCGCCGGAGGGGTCGCCGTACACGGCGACGTACCAGATCGCGACCCAGCTGGACAACCTCAACCACATCGGGGTCGGCGAGGTCTACTACAACGGCTTCCGCGGCCCCGACATCGCGGAGACCTGGGGCACCAACGCACTCGGGGCCCAGGAGATGGGGCCGGTGGTCACCCGGGGGATCCTGCTCGACATCCTCGGCCTCAAGCAGGCGCAGGGGCAGACCAGCGCGTTCTTCACGGCGGAGAACGGCGAGAAGGTGCTGATCGACGACTACCGCATCACGCTCGAGGACATCCAGGCGGCGCTGCGGCGCCAGCGGATCCGCGGCCCCCGCTCGGGTGACGCGGTGATCTTCCGCACCGGTTGGACGCACCTCGTGCGCACCGACCCCGAGCGCTACGTGGCGCAGGAGCCGGGGATCTACCTGCGCGAGGCCCGCTGGCTGGCCGACCGCCGCCCGGCGCTGATCGGGAGCGACACCTGGGGGCTGGAGGTGCTGGCGCCCGCGGTCACGCAGGGCAACATCTTCCCGGTGCACCAGGAGCTCCTGGTCAAGAACGGCATCCGCATCGGGGAGGGGGTCCGCAGCGAGGACCTCGCGGGCGACGGCGTCTTCGAGTTCGTGTACGTCGTGACGCCGCAGCGGGCGCGGGGGGCGACCGCCGGGAACACTCCGCCGGCCGCGCTGGCCCCCGCGGCCCCTCTGTTCGGCTGACCGCGGTGCGCGTCCTCGTCCTCGGCGGGACGTCGTTCGTCGGCCGGGCCGTCGTCGACGACCTGCTCGGGGGCGGCCACCAGCCGACGCTGTTCTCCCGGGGCCGGACGGGCGCCGACCTGTTCCCCGGCGTCGAGCGGCGGCGGGGCGACCGGGACGCCGGCGACTACGCCTCTCTCGCCGACGGCTCGTGGGACGCGGTGGTCGACGTGAGTGGGTACGTGCCCCGCCACGTCAGCCAGGCCGCGGACGCGCTCGGCGACCGCGTCGGTCGCTACCTGTTCATCTCGACGATCTCCGTGTACGACGTGGCGCGCATGACCGTGGACGCGCGCGAGGACGCCCCGCGGCTGGAGCCCGTGCACGACACGGAGGACGTCACGGGGGAGACCTACGGGCGCCTGAAGGTGGCGTGCGAGGACGACCTCGTCGCGCGGTACGGGCCGCGGCTCACGCTCGTGCGGCCCGGCGTCGTTGCAGGGCCGCAGGACCCGACCGACCGCTTCACCTGGTGGGTCCGGCGCGCCGCCCGCGGCGGCCGCCTGCCCCTGCCGGCCCGCCCCGAGCAGCCGGTGCAGGTCGTCGACTCCCGCGACCTCGCGCGGCTCGTCACGACGCTGCTGCTCGCCGACCGGCCCGGGACGTACGACGCCGTGGGCCCGGCGGAGCCCGTGACCCTCCTCGGCCTGGCCGACACCTGCGCGACGGTCGCGGGCGCCGGCCTCGACCTCGTCCCGGTTGCCACGACGCCCGGCGGG
>JALYNB010000021.1 GCA_030773395.1 Actinomycetota bacterium | reverse complement strand
GCGGGCTCGCTCCTGCGCCCGGACGACGGCGGCCTTGACGGTGGCCCGGTCGAGCCGGGCGAGCGCGTCGACGAGCCGGGGGTCGGCCAGCACGGCGTCCGTGCGCGGCACCCGCCGGCGCCGGTCGACCGCCGCGTCGGGCGCAGGGGTGGTCGTCACGCTCCGCACACTAGGTCGCTCACCGGTCGCACGCCCGGCCGGCGCAGGGCGTGCTCCGGGTGAGCGTGCCCCGAGGCGACCGAGACGACTGGGGCGCCGGTGGTGCAGATGCCCCGGCACCCCGGAGACCCCGCGCGGATCTGCGGAGCGTCAGCGGGGACGAGCAGCCCGCCGGTGGCGGGTCGTTGCCGCGGCGGGCAGCCCGGCAGCGCCACGACGAGGAAGACGAGCACGATCCCGGCCGTCCCCGACCAGGTGAAGCTGCCGTCGTGGCCCGCGGCCAGCACGACCAGGCGCATCAGGGCGCGGGTGACGGCTCAGAGCACGAGCGCGACGACGCCCGCGGCCAGCAGCCCGGCGAGGACCTTGCGCAGCATGAGACCGCCCCCTCGCTCCCGCCATACCCGGACGTCAGGCCTGCCGCCGGGCCGGCCGCAGGCGTTCGATGAGGTCCGCGGGGCCGGCGAGGATCACAGGGCGTGACGCTGTCCGGCGCGGGTCCTCGTGCGCGGCGGCAGGACCCGGACGCCCAGGTCTTGACTCGCTTGGCCAGGGAAAGTTGTCCTGGACCCAAGCCTCCAGTCCTGGACCGCGGAGTCGACGGCCTGGACCGGCTGGGGTCACGGAGCGTGGCACCGTCCGGCGTGCCTCCTCGTTCCGCGGCAGGGCCCGGACGCCCAGGTCTTGGCTTGCTTGTCCGGGGGACCTGTCCTGAACCCAGGGCTCCAGTCCTGGACCCAGGGGTCCCGTCCTGGACCCGGGTCGCGCTGGTCGACAACGACCGCGCGATGACCCTGCCCGCGGCGAGCCAGCGGAGCTCCGTCCGGGAGCGTGCCCGGCCTCCCGCGCGGCCCCCATGACGGGAGCAGACCCGAACGAGTTTGACAACGGTTTTCACCTGGGCGAACCTCGGGACGTCCACCGCCAGGAAGCCGAGGAGCCCGCATGCGCCGACTGATCCCCTCCCTCGTCGCCACGGTGGCCCTCGCCGCCGGCTGCGGCGGCGGTGACGCGGGGACGGCCACGGGCAGCGAGAACTCGGGAGCGCCCGGCGGGGGCGTGACGGCCGCGGCGGCGGTGTTCCCGCTCGCGTGGATGGCGCAGGAGATCGCCCCGGGCGCCGAGGTGGAGTTCCTCGGCGCCGGCAGCCAGGAGGCCCACGGGCTGGACCTGACCCCCGGGCAGCGGGGTGCGGTCGAGTCGGCCGACGTGCTGCTCTACCTGGGGGACGTCGGCTACCAGCCGCAGGTCGAGGCCGCCGCCGACTCGGCGGGCGGCGTGGTCGTCGACGTCGCGGCCGTGGTGGGGCCGGACCGCCTGCGGCCCGCCGCCGACGACCCACACGGCCACGGGGAGGAGGCCGGCGACGCCGCCTCCACGCAGCCGGCGGACGACCACGCCGCCGGGGACGACGAGGCAGCCGAGGAGGGGCACTCAGCCCCGGAGCAGCACACCGAGGGCTCGGTCGACGTGCACGTCTGGTTCAACGCCACGCTCATGGCCGACGTCGCCCAGCGGGTCGGGGCGGCCTTCGCCGAGGCCGACCCCTCGAACGCCGAGGCCTACACCGCCAACGCGGAGCGGGTCCGCACGCAGCTGCTGGGCGTCGCGGGCGAGGTCGACCGGCTGCTCGGGGGTGAGTGCCGCTTCGACGAGGCCGTCGTCAGCCACGCCGCCTACGGCTACCTCCTCAGCCCGCACGGGATCGGCCAGCACGGCCTCGTGGGGGTCGCGTCGGGCGAGGCCGGCGCGTCCAGCCGGGAGCTCGCCGAGGTCGTCGCCGAGGTCGAAGCGGAGGGCTTCACCCACGTGCTCGCCGAGCCGGTCGAGGGCCGCGCGGACGCCGAGGCGGTCGCACGCGAAGCGGGCGTGCAGCTGCTGGAGGTCTACCCTCTCGACGTGGTCGCCGACGAGCTCGCCCAGCGGGGCTACCCCACTCTGCTGCGCGAGCAGGCCGAGACCTTCGCGACCGCGCTCGGCTGCGGCTGAACGCTGCGCATGAGCGACCTTCCCCTCGAGCTCGACGGCGTCAGCTTTGGGTACGGCGGCAGCCCCGTGCTGTCGCACGTCTCCCTGCAGGTGCGGGCCGGGGAGTTCCTCGCCGTCGTGGGCGCGAACGGCGCGGGCAAGAGCACCCTGGTGCGCCTCGCGCTCGGGCTGCTCCCCGCCGACACCGGGGCCGTCCGGATCTTCGGCACCGACCTGGCCCGCTTCCGGCAGTGGTCGCAGGTGGGCTACGTGCCGCAGCGAGCCAGCGCCGCGAGCACGCTCCCGGTGAGCGTCGAGGAGGTCGTGCGCAGCGGCCTGGCCGGACAGCTGCGCCCGCTGCAGCGCATGAGCCCGTCGCAGCGCGGCCGCATGGAGCACGTCGTGGACCTGCTGGGACTCTCGGCCGTGCTCCGCCAGCCGGTGGCGGACCTCTCCGGCGGCCAGCAGCAGCGCGCGCTGATCGCCCGCGCCCTCGTGACCGGGCCCCGGCTGCTGTTCCTCGACGAGCCGACGGTCGGCGTCGACGCGGAGGTCAAGGCGGCGCTGCGCGGTTCCCTGGAGCACCTCGTGCAGGTCGAGGGGGTGGCGGTCGTGTGCATCAGCCACGATCCGGCGAGCTTCGTCGGGCTCGCCGACCGGGTCCTGGAAGTCACCGGCGGCGGTCTGGTCCCGGTGGCCGCCGCGGCCGGGGAGCGCCCGCGGCCCGCCTCCACCGCTCCCGGCGCCGGCACCACGACCGCCACCACGACCGCCGCCACCGTGGTGGCCTGCGCGCCACCCCCCCGACCGACCGCGCGGCGCTGACCGTGCTCGAGCTCGGATTCATGCAGCGCGCACTGGTGGCGTGCACGGTCATCGCGGCCGTCGCGCCGCTCGTCGGGGCGTTCCTCGTCCAGCGCCGGCAGGCGCTCATCGGCGACGGCATGGGGCACGTCGCGTTCGCCGGGGTGGGCCTAGCCCTGCTCGTAGGGGTGCACCCCCTCGTCGGCGCGCTGGGTCTCACCGCCGCCGCCGCTCTCGCCCTGGTGCGGATGTCGTCGCGTCGGGGCGGTGGCGAGCTCTCCCTGGCGCTGCTGTTCTACGGTGGGATCTCCCTGGGCTTCCTGCTGGCGTCGCGCGCGGGAGGCGGGCAGACCGCGGTCGTCGGGCTGCTGTTCGGTAGCCCGCTGAACCTGGCCTGGGCGGATGTCGCCGCGGTCCTGGCGCTGGCGGGCGCCGTCGCGCTGGTCGTCGGTGTGACCTACCGCCAGCTGGTCGCGATGGCCTTCGACGAGCCCTCCGCGCGGGTCGCCGGGGTCCCGACGCGGGCGCTCACGACCGCGCTGACGCTCCTCGTCGCGCTCACCGTCGTGGCCGGGATGACCACGGTGGGGCTGCTGCTCATCTCCGCGCTGATGGTCGTGCCCGTCGCCGCCGCCGCCCAGCTGGCCACGAGCCACCGGGGGACGCTGGGCGGGGCGGCGG
>JALYNB010000020.1 GCA_030773395.1 Actinomycetota bacterium | reverse complement strand
GGCCGGCAACGGCCGCCGCGGCGGCGCCCTCCGCGACCCCCGGCAGGAGGACGGCGAACTCGTCGCCGCCGAGGCGGGCGACCAGGGCGTCCGGCCCCGCCGCGTCGACCAGGCGGGTGGCGCTGGTGCGCAGCAGGTGGTCGCCGTACGCGTGGCCGAGCGTGTCGTTGACCTGCTTGAAGCCGTTGAGGTCGACCAGCAGGACGGCGGCGGTCGCGCGGCCCGCGGCCACCTCGGCGGCGGTCTCGGTGAGCCGCCGGGTCAGCAGGGCCCGGTTCGGCAGGCCGGTGAGCGGGTCGTGCAGCGCCTCGTGCCGGAGCCGGTCGATGAGCTGGCTGTTGCCGAGGGCGAGCCCGGCCTGAGCGGCGACGAGCTCGAGGAGCAGCGCGTCCGGCCCGTCGAAGGTGCGCACCGCGCCTGCGCGGTCGGCGACGAGCAGCACACCGGTCAGCCCGCCCTCGCTGACCAGGGGGGCGAGGACGGCCTCCCGCAGCCCGCATCGGTCCAGGAAGTGCCGCAGCTCCGGGTCCTTGGTGTCGCGGGGGACGAGTCGGCACGCGCGGGTCGCGACGACGGAGGCCAGCAGCGGGTCGTGCTGCGTGAGCCGGACGAGGCACTCGTCGGGGTCGCCGCCCGCGCGGGCCCGCCGGACCCGGGCCGAGGAGGTGCCGCCGCCGGTGAGCAGCACCAGCGCCCGCTCCGCCCGCAGCAGGTCCTGTGCCTGGGCGAGGACCGTGTCGAGCACCTCGTCGACCGTCTGCGTGCGGGAGATCTGCTGGCTGAAGCCGAACAGCCGGCTGACGCGGGCGTGCCGGTCGGCCAGGACGCCGTACCGCTGGTGCGCCAGGAGCACGCTGACCAGCGCGACGGCGAGCAGGACGCCGCGCAGCGGGTCGCCCTGCAGGGCGCAGGCGGCGATCAGGCCGAGCACCGTCACCGGGAGCGCGAGCAGGCCGAACCGCAGGGCGACGTGGAGGCTCTGCCGCCACGGCGCCCAGCCGTCGTGCAGGAGCACGACGAGCTCGACGAGCAGGCGGCTCCACACGCCGGACAGGAACATGGCGGCGCCGGCCGCGACCCAGCCCAGTGGCGTCAGCGCCGGGGCGGGGCCGCCGACCAGCGAGAAGATCGCGAGGGCGAGGGTGGTGTCGGCGGCGACGTGGCTGGTGTTGAAGGCCAGCTTCACCGGCGGCTGGCGGCGACCCAGCAGGGCCACGAGCGAGCCGGCCAGGCGCCCGACGACGAGGGCGAGTGGGGTCGCGAAGAACAGGCCGAGCACGAGCGGGATCTCGGTCATCGACAGCGTCGCCCCGTGCCGGCGCACCTGTACGTTGCGGGCGCAGACCTCCACGAGGGCGAACGCGGCGGCGAGCACCCACCAGGGCAGGCGCACGCCCTCGGCCGGCACGTGCGCCCCGCGGAACAGCGTCGCGTGCACGGCGACCGTGGACGCGGTCAGCAGGGCGACCAGGCACCAGACCGCGACGCTCTGCACGCGCGTCTGCCGGAAGGCAGCCGGAGTGCCGGCCCTCCGTCGCGTCCCGAGTCGCATCGTGTCCCTGCCCCGTCGTCCCGTGCCGGATGTGCACGCGGGGGCACGGCCACCGTCCCGGTGACCGTGACCTCCGTCGTGACACCCCCATCGACCCGGGGCCCGGGGCACTTGAGGACGACGGAGTGCGCCGATCGGGTGACGACTCGGGGGAGGCTAGTGCCCGCCCTCCTCGGCGGCGGGCTCCCCGGCGGTGTCGCCGGTGTCCTGGGTGTCGCCGGTGTCCGCCGAGGGCTCGGGCACCGGGGTCCCGTCCTCCGTGGCGACGGCGACGATGCCCGGCAGCTCGGCGAGCTGGTCGGGGGCCAGGTCCGTGGTCACGAGGAACGCGTGCTCGCCTGCCGCCTCGGCGGTGACCACGCCGGGCAGGCCGCGCACGGCGTCGAGCTCCGTGGCCGAGGCCCGCCAGTCCCCGTGCGTCACCCGCAGCCGCCCCTCGCGGTCGCGCTCGACGGATGCGCCGTCCAGGGCCGCGAGCTGCTCGAGGCTGAGCAGCCCGTCGTCGCCCTCCGGGGCGATGACGGGGGCGTCCGCGGGCACCTGCGCCTCCGGGAGCGCGGCCGGGTCGACCGTGAGGAGCAAGGCCGGGTGCGCAGGCGTGGGGGC
>JALYNB010000019.1 GCA_030773395.1 Actinomycetota bacterium | reverse complement strand
GGCCCGGACCGAACGGTCCGGGCCCGACGGACGCGACGCTCACCCACCGGCGGGGCCAACTGCCCTGAGACCCGTCAGGCGCTCTCGGCGAGGGTCGGGTAGTCGATGTAGCCCTTCTCCGTGCCGCCGTAGAAGGCCGTGGTGTCCAGCTCGTTGAGCCGTGCCTCCTTGGCGAGCCGCTCCACGAAGTCGGGGTTCGCGAGGAACCCCCGGCCGAACACGATGAGGTCGGCACCGCGGGCGAGCCAGCGGTCAGCGCCCGCCCGGTCGGCCGGGTCCTGCATCTGCACGAGCGGCGACGGGTTGACCGCCAGCGTGCCCTGCGACCACAGCTCGAGCACCCGCTCGTTCAGCGCCTCGTCCCGGGCCTCGATCTGGCTCAGGTAGGCGAGGCCGAGCGGCGCGACCTGCTCCAGGAGAGCCGTGTAGACCTCGAGAACGTCGTCCTCGGAGATGTCGTTGAAGGTGTTGCCGGGTGAGATGCGGAGGCCGACGCGGTCGGCGCCGATGGCCTCGGCGGCGGCCTGCACGACCTCGACGACGAAGCGGGTCCGCGCGCGGGGGGAACCGCCGTAGAAGTCGGTGCGCTGGTTTGTGCCCGAGGCGAGGAACTGGTGGGGCAGGTAGCCGTTGGCGGCGTGCACCTCGATGCCGTCGAAGCCGGCGTCGACGGCCCGGCGGGCCGCGGCGGCGTAGTCGGCCACAGTGTGCGCGATCTCGGCGGCCGTGAGCTCACGCGGGACGACGTAGTCCTGCATGCCCTCCGGGGTGAAGACCTGGCCGGCCGCACGCACCGGGGACGGAGCCACGGGCCCGAGCCCGTCCGGCAGCAGGCTGGGGTGACTGATCCGCCCGGTGTGCATGACCTGGGCGACGATCCGGCCGCCAGCGGTGTGGACGGCGTCGGTCACAGCCCGCCAGCCCTCGACCTGGGCGTCCGTGTGCAGGCCCGGCGTGTAGGGGTAGCCCTGGCCGCCGGCGCTGGGCTGAGTGCCCTCGGTGACGATCAGCCCGGCCGACGCGCGCTGCGCGTAGTAGACGGCCATGACCGGCGTGGGCACGCCGTCGGTGCCGGCGCGCGAGCGGGTCATGGGCGCCATGACGGCGCGGTTGGGCAGGTGCAGGCGGCCGACGTGGACCGGGTCGAACAGGCTTGGCGCGACATCGCGGGACCTCCGGGGTCAGGGGTGCTCTGGCGTCGTACGAGCTCGTCGTCGTACGAGCTCTGTCGTCGTACGAGAGCGACCGTAGAACGACGACCGTCGTACGATGGGACCGGCCCAGGATGCCGTCGGTCACACCGAGGAGTCACCGTGTCGCCACCCGCCCCCGCCACCTCTCCCCCCGGATCCGCCGCCGAGCGCGTCCTCGACCACCCGCGACCCGAGGACCTGCGGCTGGTCGACGTCCTCGCGGCGCTCGCCGACCCCGTCCGGCTGGGGATCGTCGTGCGTCTCGCGGGGGGCGAGGCCGAGCTGTCCTGCGCGGCGCTGGACCTGCCGGTCAGCAAGTCCACGAGCACGCACCACTTCCGCGTGCTCCGCGAGGCGGGGATCGTCCGCCAGCGCTACGCCGGCACGGCGCGGCTCAACATCCTGCGCCGCGACGACCTCGCCGCGGCATTCCCGGGGCTCCTCGAGAGCGTGCTCGCGGCCGCGACGCGGGGGCCCTGACGGGAGGCCAGAGCACTTTCGGGGTGTGCTGCGAGCGCGGCTGCCGATCCGCGTGTTCACCCTCGACAAGCCGGGCCCGGGCAGCCGACTGGTCCTGGATGTGGCGCACCGCTGGTGACGGTGGTCGCCTCCCTCAGGGAGCAGTTCCTGCCCGCCGGCCTGCGACGCCGCGACTCCCCGGCGGATCAGCCTCCTGTGGGGAGCGCCACCCGGACGTCCAGGCCACCCTCGGGGATGGCCTGGGCGGTCACCTCGCCGCCGTGGGCCCGCGCCACCGCCCGCACGATCGACAGCCCGAGGCCGGCGCCGCGCGTCGCCGTACGGGCAGCGCCGGCGCGGCGGAACGGCTTGAACAGCGC
>JALYNB010000018.1 GCA_030773395.1 Actinomycetota bacterium | reverse complement strand
GCGACGGCTCGCTCGACACGTTCACGGTGCATCGAGTCCCGATGACCTCGCTGACGACGAGGGCGCTCGCGGCGCTGGACGTCGGCAAGAAGGAGGCCGGGCGCAGCCGGAACATGTTCGCCCTCGGCCTGCTGTCGTGGATGTACTCGCGGCCGACGGACGCGACCGAGGCGTGGCTGCGGGAGCGGTTCGCGTCCCGGCCGGAGATCGCCGAGGCGAACCTGGTCGCGTTCAAGGCCGGGCACGCGTACGGCGAGACGACGGAGGCCTTCGCGCCGCGCGTGGAGGTGGCGCCGGCGGTGCTGCCCGACGGCACGTACCGGCAGATCACCGGCAACCGGGCGCTGGCCTACGGCCTCGTCGCGGCGTCGCAGCGCTCGGGCCTGCCGCTGGTGCTGGGGTCGTATCCGATCACGCCCGCGTCGGACGTCCTGCACGAGCTGGCGAAGCTCAAGCGGTTCGGCGTCACGACGATCCAGGCCGAGGACGAGATCGCGGGCGTCGGGGCAGCGCTCGGGGCGTCGTACGGCGGCGCGCTCGGCGTCACCACCACGTCCGGCCCGGGGCTCGCGCTCAAGTCGGAGACGATCGGGCTCGCGGTGATGACCGAGCTGCCGCTGGTCGTGGTCGACGTGCAGCGCGGCGGCCCGTCGACCGGCCTGCCGACGAAGACCGAGCAGGCCGACCTGCTGCAGGCGCTGTACGGGCGCAACGGCGAGTCGCCCGTGCCGGTCGTGGCGCCGCGGTCGCCCGCGGACGCCTTCGACGTCGCGCTCGAGGCGGCGCGGATCGCGGTGACGTACCGGACGCCCGTGTTGCTGCTCTCGGACGGCGCGATCGCGAACGGGTCGGAGCCGTGGCGGGTGCCGTCGGTGGACTCGTTGCCGGACCTGCGGGTGGACTTCGCGACCGAGCCGAACGGGCCGGCCGGGACGTTCCTGCCGTACGCGCGGGACCCCGAGACGCTGGCGCGGCCGTGGGCGGTGCCGGGGACGCCCGGGCTGACGCACCGCATCGGCGGGCTGGAGAAGGCCGACGGCACCGGCACCATCAGCTACGACGCCGCGAACCACGAGCGGATGGTGCGGCTGCGGGCGGCGAAGGTGTCCGGGGTCGAGGTCGCCCCGCTGGCGGTGGACGACCCCTCGGGCGAGGCCGAGCTGCTCGTGCTCGGCTGGGGCTCGACGTACGGGCCGGTCGTCTCCGCGGTACGGCGACTGCGGGCGGCCGGTCACCGGGTCGCCCAGGCGCACCTGCGGCACCTCAACCCGCTGCCGCCGGGTCTCGAGGAGGCGCTGCGGCGCTACCGGCGGGTCGTCGTACCCGAGATGAACCTGGGGCAGCTCGCGCTGTTGCTGCAGGGGCGATACGCCGTGCCGGTGGTGTCGGTCCCGAAGGTCACCGGAATGCCGTTCGCGGTGGAGGAGCTCGTGGAGCGGCTGACGCCGTACGTCTCGGTGGAGTCGGCGCTGTCGCGCAGCGACGAGGACGAGGACGACACCGACCTGTCGGAGGTGCCGGCGTGAACGGGCTCGACCTGGTCCCGAAGGCGCGGGCACCGCAGAAGGCGGGGGAGTTCGCGTCGGACGCCGAGGTGCGCTGGTGCCCGGGGTGCGGGGACTACGCGGTGCTCGCCGCGGTGAAGTCGTTCCTGCCGACGGTGTCCGTGCCGCGCGAGAACGTGGTCGTGGTGTCGGGGATCGGCTGCTCGTCGCGGATGCCGTATTACCTCGACACCTACGGCATGCACTCGATCCACGGGCGGGCGCCGGCGATCGCGACCGGGCTCGCGGTGTCGCGGCCCGACCTGATGGTACTGGTGGTGACCGGTGACGGCGACGCGCTGTCGATCGGGGGGAACCACCTGATCCACGCGCTGCGGCGGAACGTCAACCTCACGATCCTGCTGTTCAACAACCGCATCTACGGGCTGACGAAGGGCCAGTACTCGCCGACGTCCGACGTCGGGACGGTCACGAAGTCGACGCCGGTCGGGTCGCTGGACCACCCGTTCAACCCGCTGTCGCTGGCGCTCGGGGCGGACGCGACGTTCGTGGCGAGGGCAGTGGACTCCGACCGCGCGGGGCTCACGGCCGTGCTCGACGCGGCGGTGCGGCACCGCGGGGCGAGCCTCGTCGAGATCTACCAGGACTGCCCGGTGTTCAACGACGGGGCGTTCGACGTGATCCGGCGGCAGGAGACGGCGGACTCGCGGGTGATCCGGCTGGTGCACGGGCAGCCGCTGGTCTTCGGGTCCTCTGGGCAGTACGCGGTCGTGCGCCGGGGGTTCGGGCTCGAGGTCGTGCCGACGGCGTCCGTCCCGGCCGCGGAGGTGGTGGTGCACGACGCGGCGGACCACGAGCTGGCGTTCGCGCTGTCGCGGCTGTCCGACCAGGGGCTGGACCACGTCGTGCTGGGCGTGCTGCGCGACGTGGCGCGCCCGACGTACGACGACCTCGTGCGGGAGCAGGTCGAGGAGGGCCGGCGCGAGGGGGTCGGGGACCTGCAGGCGCTGCTGCACGGCGGCGACACCTGGACGGTGCGCGACGGGCGGGTGGCGCCGCACGCCGGGTGAGGGCACGCCGGGTGAGGGCACGCCGCCGGTGAGCAGGGCCCGGCGGCCGCCGGGACCGCTCAATCCAGGGCCGCCCGCGGGGTCCCCGTGGTCGGGGAAGAACAGCGCCTCGATGGGCTGCTGGAACACGGCGGCGATCGTGAAGGCCAGGGGGAGGCTCGGGTCGTATCGCCCGTTCTCGAGCGCGTTCACCGTCTGCCGGGAGACGCCGAGCCGGTCGGCGAGCTCAGCCTGGCTCCACCGTCGTGCCGCCCACAGCTCGCGAAGGCGGTTGCGCATCAGCCGCGCCGGGTCTTCAGGGCTTTGATCGCGGACCAGCCGAGGATCCCCCCGATGAAACCGGCGTGGAGCCACACACGCGGGTCGCCCACACCGCCGGACACGGGCAGGTTCCCCAGGAACACGAGCACGATCACCACGACGAAGCCGAGGGCCAGGGCTTCGAGCAACAGGGTCCGCTGGTACTCGTCGGCTCGCCTCAGGTCGCGCACCTCCGCGCGCAGGGCGAGGCCCAGCAGGGCCAGCATCGGAACGGCCCAGATGACCGTGTCGCCGGGGTCGTTGCGTCGGTGACCGCGAAGGCCGCGATGGCCACCGCGATGGCCACGCCGCTGGGGATGCTGTCCCGCCAGGCTGCCTGGCGCCGCTCGATCTCGACGCGACTGGCGTTGGTGTCCGTGTGCTTCGGTCATGCGCGGCAACGTGAAGTCAACCTGCGTGGCCGGAGGAGCAACACCCCTGCCGTGTGCAGGGCCGTCGGCCGACGAGCAGCCCTTCCCGCTGGCAGGCGACGGTCCGGGTCTTGCGCACGACCGTCCCGTTGTGGTGCTCTCGGCCGAGCACACGACGTTCACCAGCCGTCGGCCTCGGGCTGTCGGGACCGTTACTCAGCGTCCACGAGCGCACCAGAGACACCTTCAACTTGGCGGCTGGGAGAGACGTGAACGACGCTCCTGAACACTCCGACGCAGACGCTAGCTCGGCTCCCCGCTCGCCAGCGCGAGTGTTGTTGGCCACCGACGGCTCACTCTCTTCGGTCGCGGCGACGCTCCGAGCGATCGAGTTGGGCCGGCAGCGTGGGGCAGAGCTGCACGCGGTGCACGTAACCACCCCCGAGTCCAATCTTCAGGTCGAGTTCGCTGAGGCGAGCCTCAGCGCGCTGGAAGTCCATCCGATCGAGGCGCTCGAGGCCGCCCGCTATCTTGCGTCACACGCTGACGTTTCCACCCAACTGCATCGACTCCAGGGCCCGGTGGCGGAGTCGATCCTTGACGCCGCGCGGCGCATCGGTGCTCAAACCATAGTCATGGGCGAGACGGGACCGACGCGAGCGCTTGGGCGCACCGGAATCGGCAGCGTGGCAAGGGCGATACAAGCAGGTTCCTCAGATAACGAGGAGGTCATCGTCGTTCCGGGACGCGCCGCGGACGTTGTCCCCGTCCTGCAGAAGATCTTCGCCACCGACCCGGACGCCCTCCCGGGAGCGGCGTCGGCTGACCCCGACGTGGACTGGGCGGCGGTTGTACGCGAGGCGCCGTTCCGCGAGCTGGTGTCGGTGAAGACGCGGTTCATCGTGTCCGTCACCGCCGTCGCCCTCACCTTCTACCTGGGTGTCAATGTGCTCGCCGGTTTCGCCCCCGGGTTCATGAGCCAGCGCGCCGTAGGGCCGTTCAACGTCGGGTACGTCCTCATTCTCGCCCTGTACCTGATGACGTGGACCATCGCCCTCGTCTACATCCGAGTTGCCAACCGCACCTTCGACCCGAAGGCGGCCGACGCTATCACGAGCCTCGAGAAGCACAGGAGCGCCCGGTGAGAGCCCTGACGATCGCCATCTTCCTCGTCATTCTGGGGATCACACTGGTTATCACGTACTGGGCCGCCAAGCGGACGAAGACGGCTAGCGAGTTCTACACAGCAGGCCGCTCCCTGAGCGCGCCCGAGAACGGCCTGGCGCTGGCCGGGGACTGGATGAGCGCCGCAGCGTTCCTGGGATTCACCGGCCTCGCCGCCCTTTACGGGATGGACGGGTCGCTCTACGCGGTCGCGGCCCTCGTCGCGTTCCTCACGATCCTGTTGTTGATCGCCGAGCCGCTGAGGAACACCGGCAAGTACACCATGGCGGACGTCATCGCCTACCGCATGCAGCGGCCCGAAGCGCGCTTAGCGGCGGTGCTCAGCACGGTCGTGGTCAACCTCGCCTACATGGTCCCGCAGATGGTCGGGGCCGGCGCTCTCGCCAAGTTGCTTCTGGGGATCCCCTACGACGTCGCCGTCGTGATCGCCGGCGTCTCGATGGTCCTGTACGTGGCGTTCGGCGGGATGCTCGCGACCACCTGGGTTCAGATCGTGAAGGCCGTGCTCCTGCTGTCGGCCGCCGTCGTCCTCGTGGTCTGGATACTAGCGCTGTTCAGCTTCAACCCGCTCAACCTCTTCGCTGGAGTGCAGGAGCGGTACGGACCGGAATTGCTGGCACCGGGCAACTACCTGAAGCACCCGCTCGACGCGCTCTCTCTCGGCCTCAGCTTCGTTTTCGGCACAGCCGGCCTGCCCCACGTCATGGTCCGGTTCTACACCGTCCCCGACGCGAAGACCGCACGCAGGTCCATCATCTGGGTGATGTTCCTGGCGGGTGCCTTCTTCATGGTCGCGACACTCATCGGGTTCGCCTCGGCCTACTTTGTGGGCCAGGAGGAGATCCTCGCGGCCGACAAGGGAGGTAACCTCGCACTCCCGCTCTTGGCGCAGTTCCTCGGCGGCGGCCCCGGGACCTTCGGCGGTCAGGTCTTCCTCGCCTTCGTCGCGGCGGTCGCCTTCGCGACGATCCTCGCTGTCGTCGCCGGGCTCACCCTCGCGACCTCCGGGGCGATCGCGCACGACCTCTACGTCAACGTGATCAAGCATGGTGATGTCAGTGAGGACCAGCAGATCCGCGTCGCTCGGCTGTCCACCTTCGCCATCGGTGCCGTGGCCATCCTGTTCGGCCTGCTCGCTCAGGGCGTAAACGTCGCTGTGCTGGTGGTGCTGGCGATCGCGGTCGCGGCGAGCTCGAACTTCCCGATCATCGCACTGTCGCTGTTCTGGCGACGCTTCAACACCGGGGGCGTCATCGGGGGCGTGACCGCCGGCCTGGTCTCATCGGTGGTGCTGGCGCTCCTGGGCCCCGCGTTCCTCGGCCCCGAGGCGGTGTTCCCCCTCGTGAACCCCACCCTCTTGAGCATGCCCCTGGGCTTCGCGGGCGCGGTCCTCGGGACCCTGCTGGGAGGCCGGCGCAACTCGGCCGCACAGGCGCGGTTCGACGAGGTGACCTTCCGAGCGCATACCGGTGTGGGGGCCGAGGTATAGGCCCGCATGCGCATCCCGCCGCAGCGGCCTAGAGAGGCGAACGCAGCGGGAGCTCCCACCGAGCTTCTCGAACCGTTGATGAGGCAGAGGAAAGGAGGGCAATGCCTTCACCCGAGGCACTCGCCTTCGACATGTACGGCACGCTGGTAGACCCGATCCGGATTCGGAAGCGCGTTGAGGACTACGTTCCCGACGAGGACGCGCTTCGCATCGCGGAAACGTGGCGGCAGAAGCAGTTGGAGTACACTTTCCGGCTCACCGCGATGGGCGAGTATGAGGACTTCCAGCAGGTAACGCGCAAGGCGCTCGACTACGCGCTGATGGCCGTCGGCCGGGACCTGGACGGCGAGCAGAAAGACGCGTTGATCGAGCAGTACAACGACCTGGAGCGGTTCCCAGACGTGCAGCCAGGGCTGGAGCGGCTGAAGGACGCCGGTCATCACATGGTGATCTTCTCCAACGGCAGTCCCTCCATGCTGGAGCCCTTGATGGAGGCCGCCGGGCTCCGCGCCTACTTCGACGAGTACATCAGCGTCGACGAGGTCCACGCGTTCAAACCCTCACCCAAGACGTATCGGCGGGTGGCCGAGCGGCTGGGCCGTCCCCTCAACGAAATCCGGCTGGTATCCTCCAACCCGTTCGACGACATCGGGGCGGAAGCCGCCGGGATGCGAGCCGCCTGGGTCGACCGGTCCGGAGGCCTGTTCGACACGCTCCGTCTCGCGCCGAACGTCGTCGTCGGGACGCTCACCGAACTCGCTGACGCCCTGCACATGCAGTAACAGGGTGTGGCACACATGCGATGCGCCAAGCGGGAGGCAGGAAAGGGCCACCGTCGGTCCACCCAGCGGATCCCGCCGCGGGCGCAGGCGCCCCAGTGGGGCTGTGCTGGGGTAACCCAGGCACGAACTCGCATATGAGCGGTAAGCCGCTACCGGCGACGGCTGCTGCCGTTCTGGCGGGAGTCCGCCAGGGCTGGAACGCGCACCTCGTCGTCGTCCCGGTCGTGCTCACCCTCGTCGAACTGGTCTCGATACAGACGGAGCTGCGGCTCCTGCTGTTCCCCTCCCTCGCGTCGTTTGCTTACCTGCTCTTCACCCGCCCGGTCGGTACGCACGCTACATGGCGTGGCGCAGTCCTGGGACCGACCGTCGGAGCGGCAATAGGGTCGCTGGGTGCCCTGGTCTTCCAATCGAGGATCCTAGGAGTGCTCGTGGTCACGTTCGTGACCATGCTCATGATGCGCATGCTGCAGGTGACCAACGCCCCGGTGCTCGCCGTTTCGATCTTGCCGCTCGTGTTTCAGACCCAGGGCCTAGACTTCCCGCTGTCTATATTCCTCGCCACGGCAGGACTATTCGCGTTTTTTCTTCTGTGGCGCCGGATGCTTCCCCCTCGTGTCGTTGAGTCACTTGGGGCGCCCGAGGCGGACGGGACGCCGCAGTGGCGTGTCGCTGGCTTCAAGCCTGGTTCCAAGAAACAAAGAGGCTAACGTCGTGGCAGGTTCATCCGCTATAGCGCGTCTGGACATCTCCCAACCTCGGTGGCTCTGGTCAAGTCCCTGGGCGTGGTGTTTGACGGTTGACGCGTGATCCTCTGGCTGGTCAGGCGCTGAGCGCCGGGAGGTCAGGGTTGGGGGTCACCTCCTCGCTGCCGGCGGGGGTGGGGACGGGGGTGAGGCGGGCGCGGGACAGGACGTCGAGGCCGAGGTAGCGGCGGCCTTCGACCCATTCGTCGTGCTGTTCGGCGAGGACGGCGCCGACGAGCCGGATGATGGCGTCACGGTTGGGAAAGATCCCGACGACGTCAGTGCGGCGGCGACTCTCTCGGTTCAGCCGCTCGCTCGGGTTGTTGCTCCAGACTTGCTTCCAGAGCTCCTTCGGGAACGCGGTGAAGGCGGGCACGTCCTGGCGGGCCGCGTCGAGGTGCTCGGCGACCTTGGGGAACTTCTCCGTGAGCGCGTCGAGGACGCGGTCGAACTGGGCGTGGACGCTGGCGGCGTCGGGCTGGTCGTAGTCGTAGATTGAGTGCAGCAGCGCCCGGACCCACGGCCAGGAGGCCTTCGGGGTGGCGGCCATGAGTAAAGCGTGCTTGTCCTGCTATCAAGGTTGCTTGTCGTGGGGCTGCTGGCACGGACGGGGCGGCGAGCGACGTCTGGCGGTGGACAGCGGTCGCCGCCGTGTGATCGTCCTGCCTGCCGCGGTGGAAACCGGGCCAGGTCGTCGCGTGGTCGTCAACGGGCGACGAGCCTCGACGGGGCCTCGCGGACCGACAGCCCCGTGCTGTCGGACCGCGTCAGGTCGCCGAGCGAACGCGGTGGGCCGCCGTCGAGGGACCAGGTCGCCGCCCAGCGGACGGTCACCGTGACCTGCCGCTGTCCCGGCGTCCGGTAGGCATGCGTGACGTAGCCGGGGTCGCTGGCCACCGGCACACCGTTGTCCCGGTACGGCTGGCCGGGGTGTGCCGTCCCCGTGGTCGCCCCGGACTCGAAGGTCCACTCCCAGCGCGGGGTCAGCGTGACGGCGACCGGGATCCCGAAGGGCGCGAAGTCACGCCGGACCGCGGTCTGCGGGGTCGCCCAGACGATCACGGGAAGGTTGACGATGGCGGTCCCCGCCGGGGCGGAGCCCAGCTCGGGGGCCGGAGGCGCGACCCGCTGGGCGAAGCGCCGGACCTCGCCCTCGATCATCTCGAGCGTGATGACCGGCTCGGGGTCGTCGGCTGCGGCCGGCCTCCCCGGACAGGCCACCCCGACCAGGGCCCGCCCCGTCTGACCGGGTGCAGTGCGGTAGACGAGCCGAGTACGGGCGAAGTCGGCTCCGGCGCAACCGAGGAACGGGGCACCCGAGAAGCCGCCCGCCGCGCCGGGACCGATCAGCGGTTCGCTGGTGTAGCTGCAGCCGGGGCAGGTGGATCGCGCTCGGCCACGGCGGCCGCCACGGCCGCCTTCGGAGGCGACCTCGATGCCGCCACCGACCGCGCGGACGACCGTGCTGCTCGGGACGGCCCTGCTGTTGGTCGCCTCCACGTTGCTGTTGCCGTTGCGGCTCGCACTCGCGCCGCAGGTCCGTTGGCATTCCTTGATAACTTCCGCCGAAGCGCTCGTAGTCCCGGAGACGCTGAGGAGAATGGCGAGCAGGAGTAGCGAGATCCTCATGCCTCTATTACCTGCGCAATCCTCCAACCGCTCGGCGTCCGGAACAGAGCGTGGACAACCAGTCCGCCGTCACCGTTGTCAATGTCGACGACCGTTTCGCCGCTCGGCGAAACGACGCGGCCGTCGGGCGCCACTAGATCGACCATCACAGAGGCTAGCTCGGGTCCCACCCCCTGCACGGTGACCGAGCGGACAGTGGTGCGGCTGCCTTCGATGGTGCCGCGGGCGGTGTTGCGCTTGATGAATTCGATATCGTCTCTGCAGTACTCGCACTGGGCAATCGAGAAGGCCTCGAGTTGCGTGACGTCGCCCGTTGCGAGCGCGTCGTTCGCAGCGGTGTAGTAGTCGCGGACGAACTGCTCCACCTCGGCTACTTCGGCCGCGCTCGGGTTGCCCTCAACAGCGGGCGACGGCTCGGCCGCCGGAACCGTCGCTTCCGACTGCGCCGGCGCGACCGGCGGCGGCGGGGACGCTTCCACCACCGGCGGCGCACTGGCACTCGGACTCGGCAGCACCGCCGGCGCGGCGAGCTGGTCGGGCACGGGCTCGGAGCCGCAGCCCGTGAGCACGAGGCCCACGAGCAGGAGCACGGGCAGTCGCAGTCGGGTCACGTGCGGGAACGGTAGGCGGCCTGTGCGCCCTGGCCACCGCTTTCGCCGTACCCTGTGGACAACCGCCCGGAGATTCACCCGATCGGGTCACCGAAGTGCGACGGGGAATCACGAGACCACCCCGCGCGGTCAGGGCCCGAGCGCGCCGGTGTCGACGCGTAGGCGTACCGGTCCCGGCAGCAGCCCAGCGCGGTCACGCAACCGTCCCGCTTCCCGGTACGCACCGTCCACCAGCTCGAATGCGATGACCTCCACACCAGGGCCGGTCTCCACCAGCCAGTAGTGCGAGATCTCGGCGTCGGCGTACTCGAGCATCTTGTGCAGCCGGTCGCGCCGGCGGCTGGTCGGGCTGACGACCTCGACGACGAGCCCGAAGGCGTCCGGTGGCCAGCCGTACGTCGCCTGCGGCTCGGGGGCGTCGCGGCGCAGGAGGGCGAGGTCGGGCTGGCGGCCGTCCGAGCCGAGGCGGACGTAGGCCTCGTAGACCGCCTCCCACTCGGCGGTCTCCTGCACGAGGAGCTGCCGGAACAGGCGCCGGGCGATGCGCTGGTGCCGCGGTGTCGGTGGCGGGCTCACGACGAGGCTGCCGTCGACGACCTCGAAGCGGTGGACCTCGTCGTCGACCTCCGCCAGGTCGTCGAGGGTCCAGGGGCCGAGGCGGTCGAGCGGAGCGGCGGACACGGGTCCTCCCCGGGCGCGGGCGACGTGGGCA
>JALYNB010000017.1 GCA_030773395.1 Actinomycetota bacterium | reverse complement strand
GGCCGGCACCGCGCGCATCGCCCGCCACGCCTCCTGGAGGAAGGGGCCGCCGGGCTGCTCCACTGCGACGGCGTCGAGGGCGTCGAGAACCCCGTCGGCGTACGCGTGAACGGCGTCGGCCACGGGGCCGCCCGCGGCGGCCCGGTGCCCCCGAGCCTTGAGGTCGGGGCCGAGGCGCAGGAGCGCCTCCTCGAGCGGCGTGAAGCCCGCGACCCGGACGACGCCGTCCTCCGGGGTGGCGAGCACGGCCAGCGCCCCGACCGGGGTCGGCAGGACGTAGGCGTCGAGCGGGGTCATGCGGAGACCTCCCGGGTCCAGAGGTAGAGGAGGGCGCGGCCCCGCACGGCCGCCGCGCTCCGCGGACGGGGAGGGCGTCCCGCTGCCGGTTCTTCGCCCGCGGTCCTCAGCGGGCGGGTCGGTCCGCCGACCCCGACCGGCCGGGCGAGCCGGTCAGCAGGTCGTCCTTGCCCCACGGCCGGTCCGCCGGCGGGGGCGTCACCCCGTGCTGGCGCAGGCGCCGGTCGCGGAAGTCGTCGGCGTACGCCATCCCCACGAAGAGCGCCGAGAGGATCACGAACGCGGGCATCAGCACGTGCAGGTAGGCCGGCCCCGGCAGCAGCGCGAGCAGCAGTGACGGCGGCACGACCTGGAGCAGGAGCCGTCGGAAGGCCCGCCACCGCCACCCGTACGACGTCAGGTCGTGCACCACCCACCGCCTGTGGCGCGCCAGTCGCGCCCCGAAGGCGTAGGCCAGGCGCTGCAGGCGGCTGGGGTACGGCGACGCACTCACCGGACCAGTGTCGCGCCCACGAGCGTCGACGGCACTCCCGGGCCACGTCGAGCCCCTCCGGCTAGCGGAAGTCGCCGCCGCCGCCGAAGTCGCCGCCCCCGCCGCCGAAGTCCCCACCCCCGCCGAATCCCCCGTCGCCACCGAGACCGGAGTCCATCGCGTCGTCGTACCCCTCGGCGTAGCCGCTCCCGTAGCCCGCCCCGATCATGGGTCCGCTGAGCACGCTGCCGAGGAGCAGCCCGCCGAACAGGCCCGTGCCCATGCCGAAGTAGCCGCCGGCGAAGGGCCCGTAGGCCGCCGGCGCCCCCCACATCGGCACCTGCCGACCCCCCGACCACACCAGCCGGCTCTCCCCCTCCTCGCCGCGGGCGAGGCGCTGGGCGTCCGCCGCGCAGACCGGCACCACGCGCGCCTGGCCGCCCGGCGGGGCCCACTCGGCGTCGCCGACCGAAGGCCCGTGCCGCGGGTCGAAGAAGCAGGGGGAGCGCCGCTCGGGGAGCGGCTCGCCGCGCAGCAGCGCTCGCGTGGCGGTCATGGCGTAGCGACCGTCCTCGAGGGACCGGCTGACCTCGGCGAGGTCGTCCACCGTGGTGGCCCGGGCGAGGGTATCGCGCGCTGTCTCGTACGACCGGATCGCGGCGAGCTGCTGCTCCCGGATGTGCGGGTCGAGCCGCGGGTCGGACAGGTCGACGTCCGAGCTGTCGATGCTCGCGAGGTCCTCGCCGAGGGCGGTGACATCCTCCTCCGCCGTGCGCCGCACGTCGTCGAACTCGCGCTGCCGCGCGGCCGCCGCGCGCTTGGCGACGCGCTTGGAGGACCGGCTCGACACGAGCAGCGCACCCCCGCCGACGAGGGCCAGCAGGAGCAGCAGGGGCAGCGAGCTGCTGCCGCCGCCGGACGCCGGCGCCGTCGTGGCGGGCACGCTCGTGGTCGTCCCCGCGCCGCCCGCGGCGGCGGCGTCCAGCTCGTCGACCAGGCCCACGAGCGCCGCCGTGACGTCCTCCCCGTTCTCCTCGACCGCCTGCCGGGCCAGCGACCCGGCGACGCCCTCCCGCGTCTGCGTGGAGCCGGCCCGCAGGGAGGGGCCGGTCAGCGCCACGTAGCTGCCGTCCGCCTGCACGGCCCGCCGCAGGGCGGCGGGCATCTGGTCGGCCGGACCGGCCGACGACGGCAGCACGGCGACGTACGTGTCGGTGCGCGCCCGGGCGACCGCCGCCTCGACCGCCGCCTCGTCGACCTCCCCGGCGAGCTCCGCCGCGGGGTCGACGTACACCCCGTCGCTGCGCAGCTCGGAGGCGATCTGGCTGAGCGTCGCGGCAGACGCCGCCCCGGCCCCGGCCCCGGCGACGACGAGGACGAGGACGCCGAGGACGGTGGCGAACCGGGTCAGGAGGACGGGCACCATGCCCTGCTCCTGCCCCGGCAACCGGAGGTCCTACCCGGAACGCGTGCCGGTCGGGACGCGCCGAGGGCCGCCCCGCCGGAGGTGGCGGGGCGGCCCCGGGGCCGTGCGGCGGGTCAGAAGCGGAACGCCGCGACGGTCGCCTGCAGTTCGGTGGCGAGGCGGGCGAGCTCGCTGCTGGCGCGCTCGCTGTCGGCGACGCCCTGGCTGGTGGTGGTGGCGGCGCCGGCGACCCCGACGATGTTCGCGGCGATCTGGCTGGCGCCGGTGGCGGCCTCGGCGACGTTGCGGCTCATCTCGGTGGTGGTGGCGCTCTGCTCCTCCACGGCGCTGGCGATGGTGGTCTGGAAGTCGTTGATCCGGGCGATGATCGCGGCGATCTCGCCGATGGCGTCGACGGCGCCGCGGGTGTCGGCCTGGATGGCCTCGACGCGGCGGCCGATGTCCTCGGTGGCCTTGGCGGTCTCCTGGGCGAGGTCCTTGACCTCGTTGGCGACGACGGCGAAGCCCTTGCCGGCCTCGCCGGCGCGGGCGGCCTCGATGGTGGCGTTGAGGGCGAGGAGGTTGGTCTGCTCGGCGATCGAGGTGATGACCTTGACGACGTTGCCGATCTCGATGCTGGACTCGCCGAGCTTGGCGACGGTGGCGTTGGTGGTCTCGGCGACGCTCATCGCGCTGGTGCCGACGCGGGCGGCTTCCTGGGCGTTGGTGGCGATCTCGCGGATGCTGGCGCCCATCTCCTCCGCGCCGGCGGCCACTGTCTGCACGTTGCTGCTGACCTGCTCGGCGGCGGCGGACACGACCGCGGACTGCGCGCTGGTCTCGTCCGCGCTCGCCGCGATCTGCCCGCTCACCGCGGACAGCTCCTCACTCGACGCCGACAGCGTCGTCGCGCTCTCCGCCATCGCCGACACCGCC
>JALYNB010000016.1 GCA_030773395.1 Actinomycetota bacterium | reverse complement strand
GTCGCACGCACGTCCGCGGCCTCCCCGCGGCCGAGCGTGCGCCCGTCGGGCAGCAGCGTGCCGCGCCACCCGCAGGGGCAGGTGAAGTCCAGCGCGACACCGCCACCGGGCACGGGGTGCAGGGCGTCGACCGCCCGGTGGCCGAGCAGCACGCGGCGACCGTGGCCGCCACAGACCGGCGCGAACACAGACATGGTGACTCCTGCCATTCAGGGTCCCTGCCGTCGCCGACCGGGCCGATCCGCTGTGGAGTCCGCAGAGTGGCCTCGGGTGAACCTTGACCGACAGGGCCAATCCCACGAGGGTGGCCCTGTGACCACGCACATCGGCAGCACTGGCCTGGCCCGTCTCCTGGGCGACTGGGCCACCGGGACGGGCAGCGTCACCTCCCGGCTGGCCACCTCGGTCTCCGACCTCCTGCTCGACGGCCGCCTCCCCACCGGGGTGCGGCTGCCCGCCGAGCGTGACCTGGCCGCGCAGCTCGGGGTCAGCCGCACGACCGTCACCGCCGCCTACGCCTCGCTCCGCGACCGCGGCTTCCTCGTCAGCCGTCAGGGCGCCGGCTCCTGGACGAAGCTCCCGCCGGACGTCGCGCGTCGCCCCCGGGGCCTTTCCCCCACCACCACCGCCGGCGACGTGATCGACCTCGGCGTCGCGTCACCGGCCGCGCCGACGGCAGCCCTGGCCGTGGCCGTGCAGGAGGCCGCCGAGCAGCTCCCCCGGCACGTCACCGGGCACGGCTACGCGCCCGCCGGCCTGCCCGACCTGCGCGCGGCTGTCGCCGAGCGGTACTGCCGCCGGGGGCTGCCCACCGACCCCGAGCACGTCGTCATCACGAGCGGGGCCCAGAGTGCCCTCGCCCTGCTCGCGCGCGTGCTGCTGCGGCCCCGGGACGCCGTGCTCGTCGAGAACCCCACCTACCCGAACGCCCGGGACGCCCTGCTCGCGGCCGGCGCCCGGCTGCTACCCGTCGGCGTCGACCCGGAGGGCCTCGACGCCGACGACGTCGTGGAGGCCCTGACGCAGAGCCGGCCGCGGGCGGCGTACCTGATCCCCGACTTCCACAACCCGACCGGGACGCTGCTCGACGAGGCCGGCCGCGGGGCGCTCGTCCGGGCGGCGCGGGTCACCGGCACGCAGCTCGTCGTCGACGAGACGATGGTCGACCTCGTCCTCGACGAGGTGCCCGTGCCGCCGCCCGTGGCGGCACTCGCGGCGCCCGACGCGCCGGTGCTCAGCGTCGGGTCGCTCAGCAAGAGCTTCTGGGGCGGGCTGCGGATCGGCTGGGTGCGCGGGCCGCGGGCCGTGGCGGCAACCCTGGCGGCGGCCCGACCCTCGTTCGACCTGTCGACCCCGGTTCTCGACCAGCTCGTCGCCACCGCCCTGCTCGCCAGGGAGGCCGAGCTCGTCGCCGCGCGGCGCGACGAGCTCCGCACCCGCCGCGACGTGCTCGCGGCGGAGCTCGCCACCCGGCTGCCGTCCTGGCGGTTCGTCCTCCCCCCCGGCGGGCTGTCCCTGTGGGTGGCGCTGGAGCAACCGGACGCCACCCGGCTCGCGGCCCTGGCCCGGCGCGCCGGCGTGCACGTCGTGCCCGGCCCCGACTTCGGCCTGCACGGCACGCTGGAGCGGTTCCTGCGCCTCCCCTACGCCCTGCCGGAGCCCGTGCTGCGCGAGGCCGTGGCCCGGCTCGCGCTCGCCGACGCCGAGCTCCGCCGAGCGGCGCCCACCCCGGAGGCGGGACTGCTCACCGCGTAGGAAGCCGAGGCGCGCCGCCGGGGCCACCAGTCGCGCTCAAGCCACGACTCGATCGCGTCGAAGCGGGGACGTCGCAGTCGAAGCAGGACGGAGCGCTCCCCGCATGCCCACCCCGCAACCCCCCCGCCGGTCCTCCTGGGTGCAGGACCGACCCGTCGGCACCAAGGTCCTCGCCGGCGTCCTCGTCGCGAGCGCCGTCGCCGTCGGTGTCGGAGGCCTCTCCGTGCACAGCCTCGGCCGTCTGCACGAGCGCGCCGTGGAGATCCAGGACGAGGCCCTCGTGCCCACGGCCCAGCTGGCCGACGTGCGGCGCGCCTTCCTCCAGACCCGCATCGACGCCCTGGCGGACGAGTTGTTGCCCAAGACCGGCGGGGAGGACGTCGAGCACGCGGCGTACCTCGCTGACGTCGAGAAGGTCGACGCAGCCATCGCGACGTACGCCGAGGGCAGCACGCACACGGTCGCCCAGCGGGCCGATGTCGAGGCGCTCGCCGCGGCATGGGAGAGCTACCACACCATCGTGGGTGGCGAGCTGCTCGACCTCGCCCGCGCGAAGGACATGGACGGCTACCTCGCGCTGCGCACCACCGAGGTCAAGCCCGTCTCCAAGGCCCTCAACGAGGCCCTGGACCGGCTCGAGGCCGCCGAGCAGGAGGCCGCCGTCGCCTCCGTGGCCGCCGCGGACGAGGCGTACGAGTCCGGCCGGACGGTCCTCCTCACCACGCTGGTGCTGGGCATCGCGCTGTCCGTCGGCCTCGGCCTCGCCGTCGTCCGCATGATCCTGCGCCCGGTGCACGCCGTGCAGGCCGCGGTGGAGGCGATGGCCGAGGGTGACCTGACCGTCGCCGCCGACGTCCACTCCCGCGACGAGCTCGGCCGGATGGCAGCGGCACTCGACCAGGCGCAGGCCAGCATGCGCCGGGCGGTGTCGGCGATGGCGGAGAGCGCGACGACGCTGTCGGCGTCGAGTGAGGAGCTGTCCGCGGTGAGCGGGCAGATCGCGGCGAGCGCGGACGAGACCAGCGCGCAGTCCGCGGTCGTGTCCGCC
>JALYNB010000015.1 GCA_030773395.1 Actinomycetota bacterium | reverse complement strand
CTTGGGGCTCACGGACGTGGGGAGAGAAGGGGAGACGGGCAGGGTCACCCGCCGGTCGCGATCGTGAAGTTCCGACCCGCCCTCCCCCTCGTGGCGGCGCCGACGCGCGTCCCGGCGCTCCTGCTGCTCCGCGTCGCGGCAGTCGGGCGAGCAGTAGCCGGGGTGGCTGCGGTTGCTGGTCTCGATGTAGCCGCCGCACCAGTCGCAGGTGCCGGACACCTCGAGGGGGAGTCCTGATGGGCAGAATCGCGAAGCGCCCTAACGGCGGGTGGCGGGCCCGCTACCGGGACAGTGCCGGCCGCGAGCATGCCCGGCACCTCGACCGCAAGAGCGATGCCGAGCGGTGGCTCCGCGGCGAGCAGGGCAAGCTCGACCGCGGGGACTGGACCGATCCGGCACGGGCGCGGGCGACGGTCGGCGAGTGGTCGCGCGCCAGTGGCTCGCCGGGCAGCTCCAGCTCAAGCCATCAACCCGGAAGCGGTACGAGAGTCTCCTGCGGGTGCAGGTGCTCCCGACCTGGGAGAACGTGCCGCTGTCCGCGGTCACCCACGCCGGGGTGCAGGACTGGTGCACGCGGCTGTCCGCGGCCGGCGCCGCGGCCTCGTCGGTACGGCAGGCGCACCGAGTCCTCGCGTTGGTACTCGCCTTGGCTGCCCGTGACCAGCGCATCTCGACCAACCCCGCCGAGGGCGTCCGCCTGCCACGCGCGGTGAAGGCCGAGAAGCGGTTCCTCAGTGCCGCTGAGGTGGGGCGTCTCGCCGGGGCCGCCAGCCGGGACCGGCTCGTGGTGCTCGTCCTGGCGTACACCGGCCTGCGGTTCGGAGAGCTGGCGGCGCTGCGGGTCCGCCGGGTCGACCTGCTCCGCCGGCGGCTCGAGATCGCGGAGTCGGTCACCGAGCTGGGTGGAGTGATGACGTTCGGGACGACCAAGACGCACCAGCGGCGATCAGTGCCGCTCCCCCGGTTCCTGGTCGACGAGGTCGCGGTGCTGGTCGCCGGGCGGTCGCCGGACGAGCTGGTCTTCACCGCACCGGAGGGCGGCCCGCTCCGGCTGAACAACTTCCGGCGCCGCGGCTTCGACCCGGCGGCAGCCTCGGTCGGGCTTGAGGGGCTGACCCCGCACGAGCTCCGGCACACTGCGGCCAGCCTGGCCGTGGCGGCCGGAGCCAACGTCAAGGCGGTGCAGCGGATGCTGGGCCACGCCTCGGCGGCCATGACCCTCGACGTCTACGCCGGCCTGTTCGAGGACGAGCTCGACGCGGTCGCGGACCGGATGGACGACGCGGCCCGGGCCGCTGCGGACTCGTTGCGGACCGGCGCCCAGGTCGTCCCGCTCGACGAGCGCAGAAGCGCAGGTCAGGACCAGTGGGGCGGGTGGGGCTCGAACCCACGACCGGCGGATTATGAGTCCGCTGCTCTGACCGGCTGAGCTACCGCCCCGCGGTCATCCTGCCAGGCCGACCCCGACCCGGCGTACGCCCGATCGGGCGAACCATCACTGCTCCCGCGATAGGACTCGAACCTATAACCGTCCACTTAACAGGCGGATGCTCTGCCGATTGAGCTACGCGGGACTGCTCCACCGGGGGGCGCTCGCACCGACGCCGAGGCGCCGAGGCGGTGACCCACCGACGGTAGGAGCGTACCGCACGTCGGCGGACACCCGGTGCCACGGACCGACACCCGTTCCGCCCGGACCCACTGCCCGGACGGGCCTCACCGCCGCCCCGCCCGCACGCCGTACGCGTGGCCGTCGCGGAGCGGGGTACGGCGCGATCAGACCTCCCGCCCGGCTGGACGTGCGGCGGGCGGGACCGCCACAAGAGGAGGAGTTCATGTTGGGCAAGCTGACGTTTCTCGCCGGAGCCGGTGTCGGCTACGTGCTCGGCGCGCGCGCTGGTCGCGAGCGCTACGAGCAGATCATGCAGCAGGTCCGCGGCGTCAAGGAGCGCCCGGAGGTCCAGGACGCGCTGACGACGGTGAAGCAGCAGGCGACCGAGGTCGCCAGCACCGCTACGGGCGCGGTCCAGGAGCGGGCGTCCACCGCGGCCGACGCCGCCAAGAGCAAGGTCGGCGGCCCCAGCTCCGGCAGCAGCACGGGCGGCGCGAGCGCGTCCGACTACAGCAGCAGCAGCGGCTTCTCGAGCACGGGCGCCGGCTCCGCCAGCAGCGGCACCCCGGGCACGCCCGTGACGCCCGTCGCCGGCGCGGTCACCACGCCGTCGGTCGACGTGATCGTCACCGACACCACCGTCGACCCGCTGACCGACCCGCTGCCCGGCTCGACCGGCACCACGGGCACGACCAGCAGCACGACCGGCCTCGGCACCGACAGCACGCCGGCTCCGAGCATCACGGAGACGTTCCCGTCGTCCTCGACGGACCGTCCCGGCACCAACAGCTGACCCGGCTCGCGAGGCCGGCGGGGGGCGACCCCCGCCGGCCTGCGGCACGCCGACACCGACACGAGGGCCACCCTCCCCCGACCCCGGAAGGACACCGCCCATGGGCACCGTCGCGCACTACCTTGAGGTCAACGTCCCCGCAGCCCAGGCCTACGGCTGGTGGCGCGGGCTCACGAACCTCCCGCAGATCATGCCGGACGTCGAGTCCGTCGAGCCCGTCGACAACAGCACCCAGCTGACGCGCTGGACCGTCCACGGCCCGCTCGGCAAGTCCGTCCACTGGGACGCCAAGATCGTTGAGGACATCCCGAACGAGAAGATCGCCTGGGCGACCGTCGAGTCGAGTGGCCTCGAGGTCAAGAACGCGGGCGCCGTCCGCTTCGACGACCACGGCGAGACCACCGGCGTCGAGGTCAGCCTGGCCTACGACCCGCCCGCGGGCATCCTCGGCGAGGCTGTCGCGAAGATCTTCGCGGACCCGCAGAGCAAGGTCGAGAAGGCGCTGCAGTCGTTCAAGCAGACCATCGAGAGGCAGACCCACGCGCCGGCGGACGCGCACACCGTCAAGCACAACACCACGGCCTGAGGCGGCGCGCCGGTCGGACTCCCTGCGGACCGGCCGGCCGGCCGGCCCCGGCGCCCGCGCCGGCCAGCCACGCTCCCCGCGCCGCCGATCCGGCGCCACCGGTAGCACCCACGACGATCAGGAGCAGTGCAGATGACCTCGCGCGTCCCGGAGCCCGGCTCCCGCATGGAGGACGAGGGCCTGCCCGACATGGGCTACACGCTCGGGCAGAAGGAGGTCACGGGCGACCCCCAGGAGGGCTTCGCCCTGCCGGGCGACGTCCAGACCGACACCGGTGACATCGACGAGGTCGGCGCCGTCGGCGTCATCGGCCCGGACGAGTTCGGCACGACGGCTCGCGAGATGCACGAGGGCGAGCCCCTCACGGACCGCCTGGCCCGCGAGGAGCCGGACGTGCTCAACGACGAGTCCGTCCGCGGGTTCGGCGACGAGGCGTCGGACGCCTCGAACCCCTACCCCGAGGGCGCGCCCTTCGAGGGCCCGGGGCAGGACCTGGCCGGCCGGCTCGTCGAGCCCGACGAGGGCGCCCGCGCCGACACGGAGACCGACGCGGTGGCCCGCGACGCGGGTGACGACCTCGCCGGCTTCACCGCCGAGGAGGCCGCCATGCACATCGAGCCCGAGGTCTGACCCGGAGCCTCGCCTCCTGCACGACGCACGACGACCGCACGGACCCGTCCCGGGAGAGGGGGCGGGTCCGATGCGTGTCGGGGGGGTAACCCACGCTCGTGCGCACCACCACACGCCTTTCGCGGGTCGACTGCTCCCGGCCCGGGCTCACCCGACGGAATAAGGGCAAGGGCTGGGTCTACGTCGACGCCACAGGCCAGGAGGTCACCGACCCGGCGACGCTCGAACGCGTCTCCGGGCTCGTGCTGCCCCCTGCTTGGCAGGACGTCTGGATCTGCGAGAACCCGCGCGGCCACATCCAGGCGACGGGTGTCGACGCCCGCGGCCGCCGGCAGTACCGCTACCACGACGCCTGGCGCGTGCAGCGCGACCTCGAGAAGTTCGACCGGGTGCTCGACTTCGCGGAGCGGCTCCCCGACCTGCGCGAGACCGTCTGCGCGCACCTGCACCACAAGGACATCGACCGGGAGCGCGCGCTGGCCGCCGCCGTACGTCTGCTCGAGCGCGGTTTTTTCCGCGTGGGCAGCGAGGAGTACGCCGAGGTCAACCAGACCTACGGGCTCACCACGCTGCGCCGGGAGCACGTCACCGTGTCGCGCAGCGGCCAGATCTGCTTTGACTACCGCGCCAAGAGCGGCAAGCGCCGGCAGCAGATTATCGTCGACCCCGAGGTGTTGCCGACGGTCACCACGCTGAAGCGCCGCCGCGACAAGAACCCCGAGCTGCTCGCCTACCGGTCCGGGGGCTCTTGGGTCGACCTCAAGAGCGACGACGTCAACGACTACCTGCGCGAGGTCACCGACCTGCCGGTGAGCGCGAAGGACTTCCGCACGTGGAACGCCACCGTGCTCGCCGCCGTCGGTCTCGCGGTCGCCGCCGACGTCACGGTCACCCCGATCGCGCGGAAGAAGGCGATTACCCACGTCGTGCGTGAGGTGTCGGACAAGCTCGGCAACACGCCGACGGTCTGCCGCGCCTCCTACATCGACCCGAGGGTGATCGACCTCTACCAGGGCGGTGTCACCGTCTCGGACGCGCTGTTGGACCTGGGCGAGAGCGAGGAGCTCGGCACCCCGGCGTACCAGGGGCGGGTCGAGCGTGCCGTCCTCGACCTGCTCCGCGACCCCCCGGACGTCGAGCCGCTCCCCGGCCTGGCCGAGCCCGAGCCCCAGCGCAAGGCCGGCTGACCCGGCCACGGGGCCGGTCTCCGCAGCGTGACGGAGGTCACCCCCTGCCTCCACCCGGCATGCTGTCCCCCGATGACGCCGCCCGCCTGCCTCCGCGCCGTGCTGTTCGACCGCGACGGCACCCTCGTGCACGACGTGCCGCACAACGGTGACCCCGCGGCCGTCCGGCCCGTCGACGGCGCCGCGGAAGCCCTCGCCCGCGTCCGCGCGGCCGGCCTCGCCACCGCCGTCGTCACCAATCAGGGCGGCATCGGTCTCGGCCTGCTGACCCGGGCGCAGGTCGACGCCGTCCACGCCCGGATCGACGCGCTCCTCGGCCCGCTCGGCCCCTGGCTGGTCTGCGAGCACGCCCCAGGCGCCGGCTGCACGTGCCGCAAGCCGGCTCCTGGGCTCGTGCTCCAGGCGGCGGCCGCGCTCGGCGTCCGGCCCGAGGAGTGCGCGGTCGTCGGCGACATCGGCGCGGACGTCGACGCCGCGCTCGCCGCCGGCGCCCGCCCCGTGCTGGTGCCGACCCCGGTGACGCTGCCGCAGGAGGTCGCGGCCGCCCCCGAGGTGGCGCCCGACCTGGGAGCCGCCGTCGACCTGTTGCTGGGCGCCGCCGCCCGCCGCGTCCCCGCGTGAGCCACGGCAGCCACGCGGGGCGCGTGCTCGTCGCCCGTCTCGACAACGACGGCGACGTGCTGCTCTCCGGCCCCGCGGTCCGGGCCGTGGCCGCGCACGCCGATTCCGTCGTCCTCCTCGTCGGCCCCCGCGGCCGGGCTGCCGCCGCGCTGCTGCCCGGCGTCGACGAGGTCGTGGTCTGGCACTGCCCGTGGATCGACAGCCACCCGCAGCCCGTCACCCGTGACGACGTCGACGCGCTCGTCGACCGCCTCGCCGGCCTCGCCCTCGACGAGGCCGTCGTCCTCACGAGCTTCCACCAGAGCCCGCTGCCGCTCGCGCTGCTGCTGCGGATGGCGGGCGTGCCCAGGGTCAGTGCGGAGAGCGTCGACTACCCCGGCTCGCTGCTCGACGTCCGGCACCGCAACTCCGACACGGGGCTGCACGAGGTCGAGCGGATGCTCGCCACCGCCGCCGCGGCCGGCTTCGCGCTGCCCGACGGCGACGACGGCCGGCTCGCCGTACGGCGGCCACTGCCCGACCCCACTCCGCTCGTCGGCGCCGGCCCGTACGTCGTGCTGCACCCCGGCGCCTCCGTCCCCGCCCGCGCGGCCTCCCCGGGGCGCTGTGCGCAGGCGGTCGCCGCCCTCGTCGCCGACGGCCACCGGGTCGTCGTCACCGGCGGGCCCGGCGAACGCGACCTGACAGCCGAGGTTGCCAGCGAGGCGACCCGCGCCGGGGCTGCCTGCGAGGTCATCGACGCCGACAGGGTCATCGATGTCGGCGGGGCCACGGACCTCGCCGGGCTCGCCGGGCTGCTCGACCGCGCCGAGGCGGTCGTCGTCGGCAACACGGGCCCCGCGCACCTCGCGGCCGCGGTCGGGACGCCCGTCGTGTCCCTGTTCGCCCCGGTCGTGCCTGCGGAGCGCTGGCGCCCGTACGGCGTCCCCGTGGTGCTCCTGGGTGACCAGCTCGGGGCGTGCCGTGACACCCGGGCCCGCGACTGCCCGGTGCCCGGGCACCCCTGCCTCGACAGCGTGACTGCCGCGACTGTCACAAGGGCAGTTCGCGCTGTCTCGCGCACCTCTGTGGGAGGGTCCGGGGCGGAGGCGCTGCTAACCGGCCCGACTCCCGAGGCCCCGAACCCGCGCGTGGAGGTCACGGTTGTGAGCAAGACGGTATGAGGGGCGCCGCATGAGGGTCGCGATGGTCTCCGAGCACGCGAGCCCCCTGGCCGTGCTCGGAGGGGTCGACGCCGGTGGGCAGAACGTCCACGTCGCCGCGCTGGCCTCGGCCCTGGCCCGCCGCGGTGTCGACGTCACCGTCCACACTCGGCGGGACGACGCGGGCCTGCCCCGACGCGTCGAGATGGCGCCGGGCGTCACCGTCGACCACGTGCCGGCCGGGCCGGCCGCTGCGCTGCCCAAGGACGACCTGCTGCCCCACATGGCGGCGATGGCCGCCGACCTGCACCGGGTCTGGAGCCGCCGCCGCCCCGACGTCGTGCACGCGCACTTCTGGATGAGCGGCCACGTCGCGCTGGCCGCGGCCCGGCCGCTCGGCATCCCGGTCGTGCAGACGTTCCACGCGCTGGGCGTGGTGAAAAAGCGTCACCAGGGCGGCAAGGACACCTCGCCAGCTGCCCGCGAGCAGCTGGAGAGCGCGCTCGTCCGCGACGTCGACCGCATCGTCGCCACCTGCAGCGACGAGGTCTTCGAGCTCGTCCGGCTCGGGGCCGACCGCCGGCGCGTGTCCGTCGTGCCGTGCGGTGTCGACACAAGGCTGTTCACCCCCCGCGGGCCCGCCGAGCCACGCCGCCGGGGGCTGCACCGCGTGGTCGTCGTCGGCCGGCTCGTCGAGCGCAAGGGCATCGGCAACGTCATCAGCGCGCTGGCCGAGGTGCCCGACACAGAGCTCGTCATCGCCGGCGGCCCCGACCGGGCGGAGCTGGACGGGGACCGCGAGGTGCAGCGCTTCCGGCGGCTCATCGCCGAGCACGGGGTCGCCGACCGCGTCGAGCTCCGCGGCCGGGTGGGCCGCGCCGACCTGCCCGCCCTGCTGCGCAGCGCGGACCTCGTGGCGTGCGTGCCGTGGTACGAGCCGTTCGGCATCGTGCCGCTCGAGGCCATGGCCTGCGGGGTGCCGGTCGTCGCCAGCGCCGTCGGCGGGCTCATCGACACGGTCGTCGACGGCAAGACGGGCATTCACGTGCCGCCGCGGCGGCCCGACCTCATCGCGGAGGCGCTGCGCGACCTGCTGCCCGACGAGACCCGCCGGGCAGCGCTGGGCGCGGCCGCCGTCCGCCGCGCGCGCAGCCGCTACACCTGGGACAGAGTCGCGGCCGGCACCCTGCAGGCCTACGACGAGCTGCTCCCCCTGTCGAGCAGCGAGCTGCTGAGCGCGAGCGAGGTGCGCTCGTGAGCGGCCGCGCGATCGTCGTCGTCGGGGACGCCCTGCTCGACCGCGACCTCACCGGGCGCGTCGAGCGGCTCGCGCCCGACGCCCCCGTGCCCGTCGTCGACGACCTCACGGAGTCGGCCCGCCCCGGTGG
>JALYNB010000014.1 GCA_030773395.1 Actinomycetota bacterium | reverse complement strand
TTCTCCGCGCGCGCCCCGTGCCAGCCCCCGTCCACCGTCGCCCCGTCGGGGGCGGGGCGGAAGAGGTTGCCCGAGGTGGCGTCGGCTGGGCGGTCCGTCGACAGGTGCAGGCGGTCGGTCATGCGCGCGACGAAGCGCTCCGTCGTGCCCTGGGCGAGGATCGCCTGGAGGTTGAGCGCCCGGGCGGCGTTGCCCACGAAGACCTCGCGCCGGGGGAAGATCGCGCAGTTGACCAGGGCGCGGGCGACCCGGTCGGCGCTGTAGACCGGCGGCATCGCGCGGGCCGCGCGCCCGGTGTAGTTCGCCGCGTTGGCGAAGAAGGGCGTGTCGATCGTGGCCGGCATCACCGTGCAGACGGCGACCGAGCGCAGCAGCCCGTCCAGCGCGAGCTCCTGGCGCAGGCTCATCCCGAGCCCGCGGATGCCGTGCTTGGCGACGACGTACGGGCTCACGTAGGGCTCGCCGATGCGCGACATCATCGACGCGTTGTTCACGAGCACGCCAGCGCGCTGGATGCGGAACTGGCGGATGGCGACCCGCGCGCCGTGCACGTAGCCCATAAGGTTGACCTCGATGACCCGGCGCAGGTCCTCGTAGGGGACCTCGTGGAACTTGCCCCACATCGTCACCGCGGCGTTGTTGACCCAGGTGTCGATCCGCCCGAAGCGCTCGAGCGCCGCCTGCCCGACGGCCTCGACCTGCTCGGGGTGGGCGACGTCGGCGGGCACCGCGAGCGCCTGCACGCCCTGGGCCTCGAGCTCGGGCACGAGCGCGTCGAGGGCGCGCGCCCGCCGGGCGCAGACCACGACATGGGCCCCCTTCCGGGCCAGGCGCAGCGCCGTCGCGCGGCCGATGCCGCTCGACGCGCCGGTGACGACGGCGACGGTTCCGGGGAGCTTGCGGGGCGGCATCATCGGGGGGACCTCCAGGGGCGCGGGGCGGTCCCGTGCATCTGCCCGCGGAGGGGGCGCGCCACGTACGGCGAGCCGCCGAGGTTGGGGCGCAGGGCACCCGCGGGCGGATTTGGTCACCATGTCGGCGGATGGCGCGTCCCCCGCTCTTCCAGAAAGCTGCGCGAGCTCCCGCTCGTCGGCCGGGCCGCCGACTGGGGGATGGGCCCGAGCGCGGCGTCGCGCACGACGAGGCGAGCGGGGGCGCGGATCGCCGGCCTGAAGGCGACCGAGTCCGTGTGCCCGTACTGCGCCGTGGGCTGCGGCCAGGTCGTGTACGCGCGACGGGGAGCTCGTGGACATCGAGGGCAACCCGCGCTCCCCGGTCAACCAGGACACCCTGTGCCCGCGCGGCGCCGCGAGCCGTCAGCTCGTCCAGCAGCCCGGGCGGCTGACGAAGGTCCGGTGCCGCGCGCCGGGCGCGACGGAGTTCGAGGAGCTCGAGCTCGAGCGCGCGATGGACATCATCGCCGAGCGGGTGATCGCCGCCCGCGAGGCGGGCTGGCAGGACGCGAACGCCGAGGGCTGGCGACTGGACCGCACGATGGGCTTCGCCCACCTCGGCGGCGCGTCGCTCGACATCGAGGAGAACTACCTCATCAAGAAGGGGTTCTCGGCCCTGGGCGCCGTCCAGATCGAGAACCAGGCCCGCATATGACACTCCTCGACGGTCCCCAATCTGGGGGCCTCGGTCGGGCGCGGCGGCGCCACGACGTACCAGCAGGACCTCCAGCACGCTGACTGCATCCTCATCGAGGGCTCCTCGATGGCGGAGGCGCGCCCGGTTGGCTTCCGCTGGGTCATGAAGGCCCGTGAGCGCGGGGCGACGGTCATCCACGTCGACCCGCGGTTCTCGCGCACGAGCGCGCTGGCCGACCTGCACGTCCCCATCCGGGCCGGGACGGACACCGCCTTCCTCGGCCGGCTCATCCGCCACGTGCTCGAGACAGCGTCGTACTTCCGCGAGTACGTCCTGCCTACTCGAACGCCTCGACGATCATCAGCCAGGAGTTCCGCGACACGGAGGACCTGGGCGGCGTGTTCTCGGGCTTCGACCCCGAGAGCGGCACCTACGACCCCGCGAGCTGGCGCTACGCGGGCACGGAGCAGGGCACGACGCCCGGCCGGGAGGAGCGGTCGAGCCAGTCGTTCGCGGAGATGACCGGCGCGGGGATGGACGGCGAGGTCCAGCGCGACGAGACGCTCCAGCACCCGCGCTGCGTCCTGCAGATCCTGCGCCGCCACTTCGCCCGCTACACGCCCGAGATGGTCCAGGAGGTGTGCGGCATCGAGCCCGCGCTGCTCCTGCGCGTGGCGGACACGCTCATCGCCAACTCGGGGCGCGAGCGCACCACCGCGCTGGCCTACGCCGTGGGCTGGACGCAGCACTCCTCCGGGGTGCAGATCATCCGCGCCGCCTCGATCCTGCAGCTCCTGCTGGGCAACGTGGGCCGGCCGGGCGGCGGGCTGCTGGCCGAGCGCGGCCACGCGTCGATCCAGGGCTCGACCGACGTGCCACGCTCTACGACCTCCTCCCGGGCTACCTGCACATGCCCAAGGCGCGGGCGAAGCCGGAGTCGCTGGCCGAGTACGTCGACGCCGGCGGCGGCAACGCCGGCGGGTGGTGGGCGCACCTCGACCGGTACGCGGTCTCGCTACTCAAGGCCTGGTTCGGGGAGGCGGCGACGCCGGAGAACGACTTCGGCTTCGGCCACCTGCCGAAGATCGACGGCAACCACTCGCACTTCCCGACGATGATCCGCGCCGTCGAGGGCGGCCTCGAGGGCATGCTCGTCATGGGGCAGAACCCGGCGGTCGGCTCGCAGAACTCGGGCCTGGCCCGCCGCGGCCTGGCCAACCTGAAGTGGCTCGTCGTACGCGACCTCAACCAGGTCGAGACCGCGCTGTTCTGGCGCGACGCGCCCGAGGTCGTGGCCGGCGAGCTGCGCACGGCGGACATCCGGACGGAGGTGTTCCTCATGCCCGCCGCCACGCACGTGGAGAAGGAGGGGACGTTCACGAACACGCAGCGCCTCCTCCAGTACGGCACGTACACCGGCGCGCTGCTCGCGGGCACCGCGGTGCCCGTCTGGGCCCGCAGCCGGGCCATCCTCCCGCCCGTGTTCATCAGCACGGGCGTGGGCAACGGCACGGCGCTCACCCGGCTCGCCCTGGCGGCGACCGGCCTGCGTGCCCGCCATCCCACGCAGACCGCCCTGGCGGCGGTCGAGGCGCTGGCGATGGCGGCGGAGACCGCGCTGGGCACCCTCAACGAGGCCCGCCTGGGCCGGTTCGGCGCCGCGCTGGAGGCGGGACGGCCGGGTCGGCTGTTCGCCCTGGCGAAGTGGGGGG
>JALYNB010000013.1 GCA_030773395.1 Actinomycetota bacterium | reverse complement strand
CGAGCGGCTCGCCCTCCGTCGTCAACGCGTACGGCGCCGTCCTCTTCCGGGCGGCGCGGATGGGCCTGCTGGTCAGGCCTCCGCGGCGGCCGGGGCTGGGACGATGTTCACGGTCTTGCGCCCGCGCTTGGTGCCGAACTGCACGGAGCCGGCCGCGAGCGCGAACAGCGTGTCGTCGCCGCCGCGGCCCACCAGGTCACCGGGGTGGAAGTGCGTGCCGCGCTGGCGGACGAGGATCTCGCCCGCGTTCACGACCTGGCCGCCGAACCGCTTGACGCCGAGCCGCTGGGCGTTCGAGTCGCGGCCGTTGCGGCTCGAACTGGCGCCCTTCTTGTGTGCCATCTGTCAGCTCCCGCTCTCGATGCCGGTCACCTTGAGCAGGGTGTGCTTCTGGCGGTGACCCTGCCGACGCTTGTAGCCGGTCTTGTTCTTGTAGTGCAGTATGTTGATCTTCGGCCCCTTGGTCTGGGCCACGATCTCGACGCTCACGTGGGCGTTCGCGAGCGACTCGGCGTCACTGGTGACGTTCTCGCCGTCGACCAAGAGGACGGCCGGGAGGTTGCCCGCCTCGCCGGGCTCGCCCTCGAGCTTCTCGACCTCGAAGACGTCGCCGACGGCGACCTTGTACTGCTTGCCGCCGGTGCGGACGATGGCGTACACCGTGCTCCCTGCTTCGTCTGCCGTCTCGGGTGACCGGTCTCTGGCCGGTCGGTCTCACGCTGGTCGTCTGGCAGTCGGGGCGACTGCCGGCGCCCGCCACCCGTGGCCGTCGTCGTGGCGAGGATGGGCGCAGCGGGCCAGGACCCCGACGCTCGACACAGGGTAACCCGTGCCTCCGAGTGGGTCGAACGCGCCCCGGTCCCCGGCGTCACGCCGGCAGCCTGGCCGCCTGCTCGAGCTGCGCGACGATGCTGTCGAGCTTCCAGCGGCGGAACGCCACCTGCTCGTGCGGAGCCGGGGCGAGCAGCAGCCGGCCGGACGCGCAGTGCTCGTCGGCCTCGTCGAGGGCGCGCCGGTAGTCCGCCAGCGGTTGGCGCAGGCTCACGGGCAGGTCGAGGCGCAGGGTGAAGACGTCGTCGCCGCCCTCCGACGCTGCCAGGGCCTGCCGGCGCATCTCGTTGCGGAAGCCGATGAGCTCGGTGGCGAGCGCCGACAGGCGGTCCGCGAGCGCTGCCACCTGGTCGTCGCCGGGCGCTTCCTCCAGCGCCGCCTCGTTGACCAGCGTGAGGTCGCGGACCAGGTCGTCGAGGTGGGTCTTAGCGTCGTGCAGCAGCGCGGCGGAGACGCCCTCGACCGCGACCGGCACCAGCGGCTCGAGGGAAGCCTCGCGCAGTGCCGGCCCGGTCTCGTCGAGGACGGGGTCGACCTCGTCGTCCCACAGGTCGAGCAGCTGGTCGACGTCGAGGTCGTTGGCTGGCTCGGACTCGCTCGGCACCAGCTCGAACCAGACCGCCTTGCCCCCCGGCCGCCGGCTGACCCCCCAGCGGTGCACCAGCTGCTTGACGAGGAGCAGGCCGCGCCCGCACGCGGCGGTGACGTCGAGGATGCCCCCGACGGGCAGCACCGGCGAGCCGTCCTCGACCTCGACGCGCAGGAGGTCGGTGTCGACGCGCACCCGCACGACCGGCACCTCGCCCGTGTGGACGAGCACGTTCGTGACGAGCTCGGTGACGACCAGCTCGGCCGTCTCCACCAGCTGGCCGAGCCCGGCCTCGCGCAGGCGCTCGCCGACGAAATGCCGCGCCTGACCTCCACTGCGCGGGCTGCGGCTCAGTTCCAGCGCGACGACGGTCACGACGCAACGGTACGACGGGCGCACGTCGGGTGAGAGGGGTTGTAGCCGCGGGGCGGTGGGAGCGGGTCACCGGGGGCCGTGACCCCGGCCCCGGCGGGTCACTCCCCGGCGACCAGCTCGGCGACCTGGCCCGGGGCGACTGTGCCGTCGGAGCCACCGACAGCTGCTCCGGCCACGTCGTCGGTCGGCGCGGACGAACTCTGCTCCGGCCGGGCTGCGCCGTCCGCCGTGCCGTCGACCGGCCCGGGCGTGTCGTCCACCGGCGCGGACCTGTCCGCCGAGTCGGGCGCACCGCCCGCCGACTCCGCCGAGTTGTCCGCCGGCTCCGCCGCGCGCGCCTTCGCCCCGGCACGCGTGGCCCGACGCCGGCGCTTGGGCTTCTCCTCGACGGTGGGGGCACCGGCCTCCGCGGGATCGCCTGCGGTCTCGCCGTCGACGGGAGCGACATCGTCCGGCGCGGCCGGGGTGAGCGTCGCCGGCTCGACGACGTCGGCCTCGTCGGTCACGGACGGCGCGTCGACCGCCGGCTCGACGGGCGCTGCGGCGACCGGCTCCGCGGGAAGCGCCAGGTCGACGTCGGTCGGGGCCGCGGGAGGTGCGGCCGCCTCGACTGGAGCCGCTCCCTCCGCGTCC
>JALYNB010000012.1 GCA_030773395.1 Actinomycetota bacterium | reverse complement strand
GGTCCGCCCCGACCCGCGTCACCGCGCCCGCGATCGGCCTCACCGCCGACCTCGTGCCGCTGGGGCTGCTGGCGGACGGCACGCTCGAGGTGCCCGACGACCCGCATGTGCCCGGCTGGTACACGGGCGGCCCGGCACCCGGCGACCCCGGCCCCGCGGTCATCGCCGGGCACGTCGACTCGCAGACCGGGCCCGCCGTGTTCTTCCGGCTGCCGCAGCTGCGCCGGGGCGACGAGGTGGGAGTCGGCCAGGCCGACGGCACCGAGGTGCTGTTCCGCGTCGACCGGGTGGAGCGCCACCCCAAGGACCGCTTCCCCACCGCCGCCGTGTACGGGCCCGTGCCTGCGGCGGAGCTGCGCCTCATCACCTGCGGGGGCGAGTTCGACCGCCGGTCGTCGCACTACGTCGACAACGTGGTGGTCTTCGCGACCCGGGTGGGGGCGGCGGCGCCAGGCTGACCGTCCGGGCGGCGAGCGCCGACCGAGGCCACCGTAGGCTCGCTCCGACGCGGACGAGGGGACCAGGGGTGACGGAGGGGCAGACCGACCGGTGGGTGCCGGTCGAGGGCTCGTCGAACGTCCGCGACCTCGGCGGGCTGCCCCTGGCGGGCGGCGGCGAGACGGCGTACGGCGTCGTGTATCGCTCCGACACCCTGCAGGAGTGGACGCCGGCGGACACGGACGCCTGGCGCAGCCGGGGGCTCGGGCTCGTCGTCGACCTCCGCACACCCCTGGAGGCCGAGCAGGAGGGTCGCGGCCCCCTGGTCGACGCGGGCGACGTGCGCTACCTGAACGCCCCCCTGCTGCCCGACGAGGCAGTGCTCCGCGGTGACTCCGAGCTCGTCGTCCACGACGACAGCCGCGGCGCCCGGGTCGGGCGCTACCTCAGCTACCTGTCGGGGGACGGCGGCGCGAACCTCGTGCGCGCCCTGGAGGCGATCGCCGCCAGCGAGGAGCCCGCGCTGTTCCACTGCGCGGCCGGCAAGGACCGTACGGGCGTGCTCGCCGCGGTCCTGCTGGAGGTCGCCGGCGTGGAGCGGCAGGCCGTCGTCGACGACTACGCGCTCACGACCACGCGGCTGGACGGGATCAAGGAGCGGCTCGGCCGGTTGCCGAGCTACGCCCGGGACATGGCCGACCGCGACCCCAGCCACCACTTGGCGGAGCCGGGCACGATGCAGGGGCTGCTCGAGGCCATCGACGAGCGGCACGGCGGCGTGCGCGCCTGGCTGCGGGCCCACGGGGTTCCCGAGGAGATGCTGGACCACCTCGCCGCCAGGCTCCGCGGCGACGCCTGACGGCCGAGCCACCGGACGAGGTCGGCGGACCTGCGGGCGACCGGTACGACGCCGGGCGGCCCCCGGCCGGGGCCAGTAGCGTCGTCGCCCGTGCGCATCGCCACCTGGAACGTCAACGGGCTGCGCGCGCGGCTCGACCGGGTCCTCCACTGGGTCGACCAGCACGACCCCGACGTCCTGCTGCTGCAGGAGACAAAGGTGCCCGACGCGGCCTTCCCGCTCCTGCCGTTCGAGGAGCGCGGGCTGCACGTCGCGTCCCACGGGCTGACCGCCCGCAACGGGGTCGCGATCGTCAGCCGTCACCCGCTCTCGGACGTCTTGGTGGGCCTCGACGGCGACGCGGGTGACGAGCTCGCCGACGACCTCGGCGGCAGGCTGGTGCGGGCGACGACGGACGGCGTCCGCATGGGTTCGGCGTACGCACCGAACGGCAGGTCGCTCGGTACGCCCTTCTTCGCCGCGAAGCTGCGCTGGTTCGACCGGCTGGCGGGCGAGCTCGGGCGCGAGCACGAAGGCGCCGTGCCGGTCGTGCTGGGCGGCGACCTCAACGTCGCGCCAGAGGACCGGGACGCCTGGGACCCGACGCTGCCCGGTCTCGGCACCCACGTCGGCTCCGAGATCCGCGCCCGCTGGCAGGCCCTCGTGGGGCTGGGCCTCACCGACGCCCTCCGCGCGGCGGAGCCGGACGCCGAGCAGGGCCCGTTCTCCTGGTGGGACTACCGGGCGGGCGCGTTCCACCGCCGGGAGGGGCTGCGCATCGACCACGTCCTGCTGGACCGCCGGCTCGCCGGGCGGCTGGAACGGGCGTGGGTCGACCGCGACGCCCGCAAGGGCAAGCTGCCGAGCGACCACGCGCCGCTGGTGGTCGACCTCGTCTGACCCAGGCGCGGGCGTGGGACCTGTAGCGCTCCCGGGCAGACCGTCCCGGCCCGTGCAGGGCTAGACCAGCGGTCCCGCCGCCGCGGACTGGGCCGCCACGAGGTCGGCGAGGCGTCGACCCTCGGGTCCTGCGCCCCCCGCCCCACGAGGCCGACGACGTAGGCACGGGTGCCGCGGGCGAACACCCGGTGCGCATCCCATAGGCGCGGACACCAGGCAGTCCCGCCGTGGGTATCGGCGTGGCGCCGGGGCGCAGGTTCTCGGGCCTGGTCGCCTCCTCGGTGAACGAGCCCACGAGGCCGGTTTCCCGAACTGGTACGCGATCACCGTGATCGTCCCCCTGGGAGTCCCGCCGTCAGGCGGTCACGCGACATCCGCGGGCGAGCCGCCCGTCCTGTCGGGATCGGCTGGCGCGGCGGACACGCCGCGAGGGGCGGCCCAGGCGTACCGGGACCGCCCCTCGACAGGACGTGCAGGTGGTGCAGCTGGTGCAGGACTCAGAAGTCCATGTCCCCCATGCCGCCCGGGGCACCGGCGCCGGCACCGGCACCCGCCTTCTCCGGCTTGTCGGCGATGACAGCCTCGGTGGTGAGGAAGAGGCCGGCGATCGACGCAGCGTTCTGCAGCGCGGAGCGGGTGACCTTGGCCGGGTCGATGATGCCGGCCTCGATCATGTTCTTGTACTCGCCCGTCGCGGCGTCGAGGCCCTCACCCGTCTCCAGGTTGCGGACGCGCTCCACGACCACGCCGCCCTCGAGGCCGGCGTTGACCGCGATCTGCTTGATCGGGGCCTCGAGCGCGAGGCGCACGATGTTCGCGCCGGTCGCCTCGTCACCCGACAGGTCGAGCTTGTCGAACGCGGTCTTGCTGGCCTGCAGCAGGGCCACGCCACCACCGGCGACGATGCCCTCCTCGACGGCGGCCTTCGCGTTGCGCACCGCGTCCTCGATGCGGTGCTTGCGCTCCTTGAGCTCGACCTCGGTGGCCGCGCCCGCCTTGATGACGGCGACGCCACCGGCGCGCTTGGCGAGCCGCTCCTGGAGCTTCTCGCGGTCGTAGTCGGAGTCGCTGCGCTCGATCTCGGTGCGGATCTGGTTGACGCGACCGGCGATCTGGTCGGCGTCGCCCGCGCCCTCGACGATCGTCGTCTCGTCCTTGGTGATGACGACCTTGCGGGCGCGGCCCAGGAGCTCGAGGCCGGCGGTGTCGAGCTTGAGCCCGACCTCCTCGCTGATGACCTGGCCACCGGCGAGGATGGCGATGTCCTGCAGCATGGCCTTGCGGCGGTCGCCGAAGCCCGGGGCCTTGACGGCGGCGCTCTTGAAGGTGCCGCGGATCTTGTTCACGACGAGGGTCGCGAGGGCCTCACCCTCGACGTCCTCGGCGATGATTGCGAGCGGCTTGCCGGACTGCATGACCTTCTCCAGCAGCGGGAGCAGGTCCTTCACCGACGAGATCTTCGAGTTGACGACGAGGAGGTAGGGGTCGTCGAGGACGGCCTCCATCCGCTCCGGGTCGGTGACCATGTAGGGCGAGATGTAGCCCTTGTCGAAGCGCATGCCCTCGGTGAGCTCGAGCTCGAGGCCGAAGGTGTTGCTCTCCTCGACGGTGATGACGCCCTCCTTGCCGACCTTGTCCATCGCCTCGGCGATGATCTCGCCGACCGTGGTGTCGGCCGCGGAGATGGAGGCCGTGGAGGCGATCTGCTCCTTGGTCTCGACGTCCTTGGCGGCGTTGCCGATGGCCTCGACGACGCTGTCGACGGCGACTTGGATGCCCTTCTTCAGGCCCATCGGGTTCGCGCCGGCGGCGACGTTGCGCAGGCCCTCGCGGACGAGCGCCTGGGCGAGGACGGTCGCGGTGGTGGTGCCGTCACCCGCGACGTCGTCGGTCTTCTTGGCGACCTCCTTGACGAGCTCGGCGCCGATCTTCTCGTAGGGGTCCTCGAGCTCGATCTCCTTGGCGATCGAGACGCCGTCGTTGGTGATCGTGGGGGCGCCCCACTTCTTCTCCAGGACGACGTTGCGGCCCTTGGGGCCGAGGG
>JALYNB010000011.1 GCA_030773395.1 Actinomycetota bacterium | reverse complement strand
CCCGTCGGGGGCGGCGCGGCGGGTCACTCGCTGCGGAGGTAGCTGATCAGTCGCAGGATCTCCATGTAGATCCAGATCAGCGTCACCGTGAGCCCGAAGGCGGCGAGCCAGGACTCGCGCTCCGGGGCGCCCTGCGCGACACCGCGCTGCACCAGGTCGAAGTCGAGCACGAGGAACATCGCGCCGAGACCGACCATCGCGAGGCCGAACAGGATCCCGAGTGGGCTGTCCCCGCGCAGGCCCAGCCCGGCACCGCCGCCGATCATGCTGGCGAGCAGGTTGACGAGCATGAGACCCATCGCGGCGAAGCCCGCGATGACGACGACCTTGGTGAACCGCGGCGTGACGCGGATCCGGCCGGACTTGTAGGCCGCCAGCGTCGTCGCGAACACGATCGCCGTGCCGAGCACCGCCTGGACGACGATGCCGGGGAAGCGGGCCTCGAAGACGCTGCTGATCGTGCCGAGCAGGACGCCCTGCACCGCCGCGTACGTGAGGATGAGCGGCGGGCTGATGGCCCGCTTGAAGCTGATGAACATGCCGAGGCCGAAGCCGACCAGCGCCATCGGCAGGATGAAGCCGAAGGCACCGGGCGGGACCAGCAGCCACGCCGCGGCACCCGCCACCACGAGCACGCCCAGCGTGATCGCGGTCTTGGTGATCACGTCGTCGAGGGTCATCCGCCGCGCCGCGGGGGCGTCGTACATCTGCTGCAGGTCATACGACGACGGGGGCGGTGCGTCGAAGCCGACCGTGCCGGCCCGAGAGAAGCTGTCCCTCTTGGACAGGATCGGGTTGCTGCTCTGCATCTGAACTCCTCCGACGGGCCCGCGCTCGGAGCCCGCACTGAATGTAACGACGGACAGGTCGCCGGTGTGCCCCGGGCGCTGGGCCGGGAGGGTCACGTTTCGGTCGAGGCGGCGGAAGGTGCGGTGCCCGGGGCGGGATTCGAACCCGCACGTCCGTGAGGACAGGAGGGTTTAAGCCTCCGGCGGCTGCCGGTTACGCCACCCGGGCTGCCGGTCGAGCCTAGCCGGGGAGCAGCGCCGCGTGCTCGCCGTCGCGGACGCGCCGGACGAACTCGTCGACAGCCTGGCCGATCTCGGTCGGCGAGTCCTCCGGGAGGAAGTGCGCCCCGCGCACCGTCACCTCGTTCTGGTTCGGCCAGCGGCGGCACCGCTCCCGTGCGGCACCCGTGAGGATCGAGCCGGGCTCGGCGTTGACGAACAGCTTGGGGACGTCGCTGCTCGCGAGCCAGTCGGCGTAGGCCTGCACGCGCTCGACGACGTCCGCTGGGCCCTCCTCCGCGATCGGGATCTGCCGCGGCCACGTCAGCACGGGTCGGCGCCCCTCGCCGGGCTCGGCGAACGGCGCCCGGTAGGCGGCCATCTCCTCCTCGCCCAGCCCGCGCAGGACGCTGGCGGGGAGGATCCGCTCGACGAAGACGTTCCTGTCCAGCACGAGCCGCTCCCCCGCGTCCGAGCGCATGCCCTGGAAGATGCCGCGGGCCTCTTGCGGCCACTCGTCCCACGTCAGCGGGCCGACGAAGGTCTCCATGTAGGCGATCCCCGCGACCCGGTCGGGGTTGCGCCGCGCCCAGTCGAAGCCGAGGCCGCCGCCCCAGTCGTGCAGCACGAGCACGACGTCGTCCAGCGCGAGCAGGTCGAACCACGCGTCGAGGTGGCGGGCGTGGTCGTCGAACGTGTAGGCGCCGGTCGACGAGGGCCCCGAGCGACCCATCCCGACGAGGTCGGGGGCGAGGCAGCGGGCGTCGCCGGCGACGAGCGGGAGGACGTTGCGCCACAGGTACGCCGACGTGGGGTTGCCGTGCAGGAACACGACGGGCTCGCCGGCGCCCGTGTCGACGTACGCCATCTCGGTGTCGAGCACCGGGACGGGGATGCGCGGGTACGGGTCGGCGGCGCTCGGCGTCATCCCGGGCACGCTAGAGCGTGTCTGCTCGATCTTGGCGGCCAGCGGCGGTAGGCAGCGGGCATGAGCGACCGGAACGTCATCTCTGACGCTGTG
>JALYNB010000010.1 GCA_030773395.1 Actinomycetota bacterium | reverse complement strand
GCAACGAGGTCCAGGTCGTCGTCACCGTGCTCTCCCTGAACCCCGACGACCTGTACGACGTGCTGGCGATCAACGCCGCGTCGGCCTCCACCCAGCTCGCCGGCCTGCCGTTCAGCGGCCCGATCGGAGCCACCCGCGTCGCCCACATCGACGGCCAGTGGGTGGCCTTCCCGACCCACCCGGAGCTCGCGCGGGCGACCTTCGACATGGTCGTCGCGGGCCGCATGCTGCCCGACGGCGACGTGGCGATCATGATGGTCGAGGCCGAGGCCACGTCCAGCACCGTCAGCCTCGTGGCGGACGGCGCGCCGGCGCCGACCGAGGAGGCCGTTGCCAGCGGCCTCGAGGCCGCGAAGCCGGCCATCAAGGCGGTCTGCGAGGCGCAGCAGGAGCTGGCCCGCGTCGCCGCGAAGGCCACCCGTGAGTTCCCGGTGTTCCTCGACTACGACGACGAGGTGTACGACGCGGTCGCGGGCGCGGTGAGCGATGAGCTCACGCGGGCGCTGACCATCGCGGGCAAGGCCGACCGTGAGGACGAGGTCAGCCGGGTCAAGGGGCTGCTCGCTGAGCGGCTTGGCGAGCAGTTCGCGGGCCGGGAGAAGGAGCTGTCCGCGGCGTTCCGGTCGCTGCAGAAGAAGCTGGTGCGCCAGCGCGTGCTGCGCGACAAGGTGCGCATCGACGGCCGCGGGCTCGCCGACATCCGCGAGCTCTCCGCCGAGGTCGAGGTCGTGCCCCGGGCCCACGGCTCGGCGCTGTTCGAGCGCGGCGAGACCCAGATCCTGTCGGTGGCGACCCTGAACATGCTCCGCATGGAGCAGCAGGTCGACACCCTCAACCCGGAGGACCGCAAGCGCTACCTCCACCACTACAACTTCCCGCCGTACTCGACGGGTGAGACGGGCCGGGTGGGGTCGCCGAAGCGCCGCGAGATCGGTCACGGCGCGCTGGCCGAGCGGGCCCTGGTGCCGGTGCTGCCGGGCCGCGACGAGTTCCCCTACGCGATCCGCGTGGTGTCGGAGGCGCTGGGCTCGAACGGGTCGACCTCGATGGGCGCCGTCTGCGGGTCGACGCTGTCGCTGCTGAACGCGGGCGTGCCGCTGAAGGCGCCGGTGGCGGGCATCGCGATGGGGCTCATCTCCGATGAGGTCGAGGGTGAGACCCAGTACGTGACGCTGACCGACATCCTCGGGGCCGAGGACGCGTTCGGTGACATGGACTTCAAGGTCGCAGGCACACGCCAGTTCGTCACGGCGCTGCAGCTCGACACCAAGCTCGACGGCATCCCGAGCGACGTGCTCGCGTCCGCGCTCACGCAGGCGAAGGCGGCCCGCCTGTCGATCCTCGACGTCATGAACGAGGCGATCGACACACCGGACGAGATGTCGGCGTACGCGCCGCGAGTGCTCTCGGTGAAGATCCCCGTCGACAAGATCGGCGAGGTCATCGGCCCCAAGGGCAAGATGATCAATCAGATCCAGGCCGACACGGGTGCGGACATCACCGTCGAGGACGACGGCACGATCTACATCGGCGCCACCGACGGCCCGAGCGCCGAGGCCGCGATGCGCACGATCAACATGATCGCCAACCCCACCATGCCCGAGGTGGGGGAGCGGTTCCTCGGCACGGTCGTGAAGACCACGACGTTCGGTGCGTTCGTGTCGCTGCAGCCCGGCAAGGACGGCCTCGTCCACATCTCCAAGCTGGGCAACGGCAAGCGGATCGGCAAGGTCGAGGACGTCGTCAACGTCGGCGACAAGATCCAGGTGGAGATCACCGAGATCGACACCCGCGGGAAGATCAGCCTGACCCCCGTGCGCGACGAGGCCGAGGCCGACGGCGTGCCCGACGCCACCGAGGCCGTCGACGCGGCGCCGGCGGGCGTGCCCGCGGGCAGCTAGTGGTCGACTCAGCCCAGTCCGTCCAGCCGGCGGGAGGCCGGGGCGCGCGTCCGCAGCGCCCCGGCACCACCCGGGTCCTCTCCCCGGGGTCCGACAGCTCGGGGGTCGTCAAGCGGTCGATCCTGCCCAGCGGCCTGCGGGTGGTCACGGAGTCCGTCCCGGGTGTCCGGTCCGTCACCTTCGGCATCTGGGTCGGGGTCGGCTCGCGCGACGAGACCGACAAGAGCGCGGGCTCCTCGCACTTCCTGGAGCACCTGCTCTTCAAGGGCACGGAGCGCCGGGACGCCCTGGAGATCGCGGCGGCGATGGACGCCGTCGGCGGTGAGATGAACGCCTTCACCGCGAAGGAGTACACCTGCTACTACGCGCGGGTGCTCGACACCGACCTGCCGCTGGCGGTCGACGTCGTGTGCGACATGGTGGCCTCGTCGGTGATCACCGCGGAGGACGTCGAGGTCGAGCGGGGCGTGATCCTCGAGGAGATCGCCATGCACGACGACGATCCCGCCGACGTCGTGCACGACGCCTTCGCGGCGGCGGTCTTCGGTGACGCCGTCCTGGGCCGTCCCGTGATCGGCACGGTGGACACGATCACCGCGATGCGCCGCGGCACGATCGCCGGCTACTACCGCAAGCGCTACACGGCCCCGGTCATGGTCGTGTCCGCGGCCGGCAACCTCGAGCACTCCGAGGTCGTGCGCATGGTGCGGAGGGCCCTCCGCACGACGAGCCTGCTCGCCGAGGACGCCGAGGACGCCGAGCCCGTCGGCCCTCGTCCCGGACCGTCCGCCAGGCGCAAGACCCGCGGCTCCGGGCTCGTCGTCACGTCCCGGCCCACCGAGCAGGCAAACCTCGTGCTGGGCACGCCCGGTCTCGCCCGCTCCGACGAGCGGCGCTTCGCCCTCTGGGTGCTCAACAACGCCCTCGGCGGCGGGATGAGCTCGCGGCTGTTCCAGGAGGTCCGCGAGAAGCGGGGTCTCGCCTACTCCGTGTACTCGTTCACCTCCCAGTACGCCGACGCGGGACTGTTCGGCGTGTACGCCGGCTGCCAGCCGAGCCGGGTCGACGAGGTCCTCGCCGTCTGCCGCGAGCAGCTCGAGGCCGTCGCGACCGCGGGGATCACCGAGGAGGAGCTGGTGCGCGGCAAGGGGCAGCTCAAGGGCTCCCTCGTGCTGGGTCTGGAGGACACAGGCTCGCGGATGACCCGGATCGGCAAGTCGGAGCTCACCACCGGCGACCTGCTCGACGTCGAGGAGGTCATCCGTCGGGTAGAGGCGGTGACGCTGGACGAGGTGCGCGACGTTGCGCAGGCCGTGCTCGGCCAGCCCGTCTCGCTGGGGGCGATCGGCCCGCTCGAGGACACGGACCTCAGGTCCGCGGTGGCGTGAGGGGGCTGGCGTGACGGAGTCCGACGGAGCGGCGGAGAGCGGGACGGCGCGGCTGCGCGTCGGCGTCCTCGGCGCACGGGGGCGGATGGGGTCGACGACCTGCGCCGCGGTGCGCGCCGCCCACGACCTCGACCTTGTCGCGGAGGTCGACGCGGGGGACAGCCTCGACGCGCTGACCCACGCCGGGACGCACGTCGTGGTCGACTTCACCGCGCCGGACGCCGTGATGGACAACCTCCGCGCCTGCATCGACGCCGGGATCTCCGTGGTGGTCGGCACGACGGGGTTCACGGCGGAGCGGCTCGACACCGTCCGGGGGTGGCTGGCCGCCGCGTCGGGCGTCGGCGTCGTCGTCGCGCCGAACTTCGGCATCGGCGCGGTGCTGCTCATGCGGTTCGCCGCGCAGGCGGCCCGCTTCTACGAGTCCGTCGAGGTCCTCGAGCTGCACCACCCGGGCAAGGCGGACGCGCCCAGCGGCACGGCACGCCGCACCGCGGAGCTGATCGCCGAGGCCCGGCGGGAGGCCGGCCTGGGGTCCGCCCCCGACGCCACGCGGGAGGACGCGAGCCTGCCGGGGGCCCGCGGCGCGGACGTGGACGGCGTGCCGGTGCACGCGATCCGGCTGCGCGGCCTCGTGGCCCACGAGGAGGTCCACCTCGGCTCCGAGGGGGAGGTGCTCACGCTGCGCCACGACTCCACCGACCGGGTGTCGTTCATGCCGGGCGTCCTGGCCGCCGTGCGCGGGGTGCGGGCCCGGCCCGGGCTGACGCTCGGCATCGAGCCGCTCCTCGACCTGGGCTGACGGGGTGCGCGCCCGCACCGTGGCGGCGGTGCTCGTCCTGCTCGTGCTGTTCTACGCCGTCGCCCTGGGCGACCGCGGGGTGTACCTCGTCCGGGTCGGGCTGCGCGACGGCCAGCCGGGGGACGTCGCGTTCGGCGTCGGGGTCCTGCTGCTGCCGCTCGTCGGTGTCGTCCTCCTGTGGCAGGAAGTGCGGTTCGGCCGCTCCACCGAGCGCCTCGGGCGCCGCCTCGCCGAGGAGGGCGGCCTCCCGGAGGAGACCGACCTCCCGCGGCTGCCGTCGGGGCGCGTCGACCGCGAGGCGGCCGACCGGGTCTTCGACCGCCGTGCCGCGGAGGCAGAGGCCGCGCCGGACGACTGGCGGGCCTGGTATCGGCTCGGCCTGGCGTACGGCGACGCGGGGGACACCGCGCGGGGCCGGGCCGCGATGCGCCGGGCCATCGCTCTGGAGGAGGGCGAGCGGCGGCCGGCGTAGTCGCTGCCGCGCCCGCTCGACCCACTCATCGCCCTCGACTCCGGGCTCCTCGGCATGTGCTCCTCCCGACTGTCCTCTGCCGTACGCCCCGCCCCTCTGGGGCGCAGCAACCGGAACTGTCGGACTCATGCGGCAGGGTGTCCTTCGCTCGGGACGGCCGGGCAGAGAGGTGGTCACGGTGGAACGTTCGTCGGTGCGCGACCTGAAGGCGGAGCTGCTGCGGGAGCTGACCGAGCAGCGGGAGAACAGCCCGCTCGTCAAGGCCATGTCGGTCGCGCCCGCGGAGGTCCTCGCGCTGGGCGTCGCGCCCGGGCCGTCCGGGCGGGACCGGCTCGCGGTCCGGCTCGACCGCGACGGGCCGGCGGCCGAGGAGGTGTTGGCCCGGCTGCGGGAGCGCGCCGTCGGCGAGCTCGACGTACGGATCACCGGCGCGGTGCGGGCCCTGCCGCCCGACCGGTCGGTCCCGGCGCCCAGGGG
>JALYNB010000009.1 GCA_030773395.1 Actinomycetota bacterium | reverse complement strand
CGCCGGCGCCGGCGCCGGCTTCGGCTTCGTGCCGACCGCGACGACGCGCGGCGAGGCGGCCCGGGCGACGCGTTCGCCGGTCACGACAGCCGCGACCTCGACGCCGTTTTCCGTCGTCCAGGCGACGTCCTTGACGAGCTCACCGGACCGCCCGGCGTCCACGACCTTGGTCTGGCCCTGGAACAGGCCGGCATCATCGCGGCGCTGCTCGCCCGCCGGGATCTGCACGACCTCCTGCCGGGTGCCCCGCTCCACACGCGTGATGGCGATCTGCTGCCCCGCGGTGGGCGCGCTGTCGAGTGGCGCGGACAAGCGGTCGTCGGGGCGCAGCGCGGTCCGGACCTGGCCGAGCACGCCGGCGAGGTCCGCCGCCGTCGTCTCCAGCGGGGTCGGCGGGTTGGTGCCGTCGACGAGCGTGACCGCCTTCGGCGTCCGCACGTCCAGGGCCATGCCCTCGAGGGGGATCGAGCGCGAGCGGTCGGCGGACACGAACGCGCGGTCGGCGATCCCGACCTGGTCGAGCGCCTCGTCCACATCGGTCGCCGTCACCCACACCGTCTGCGGCTGGCCGTCCACGGCGAGCGTGAGCTCGCGGGCCCGGCGCAGCACGATCTCGCTGCCGTCCTCGACCGGCGCGTCTTCGCCCGGCGCGAGCAGGTCGTGCTCACCGACCTCGAGCCCGGCCTGGGCCAGCACCCCGTCGACGTCGCCGGCGTGCGTCGACACGGCGCGCGACTCACCGTCGACGACGAGCGTGACGTCCTTCTCGGTGGCGAACCAGGCGGTCCCGCCGCCCACGAGCAGGGCGATCACCGCCCCCTGCACCGCGAGGGCGCGGGGGCGGCGGAACACGGAGGTGGCAGAGGTCTCGGTCGCAGGGTCGCCGTCCGGGGTGTGGTCGGCGGGCGTCTGGGTCAGGAAGGGGGTCACGGTGCTCCGGGCTGTCGCAGGTCCGGGCACGGAGGGGGCGGCGACCCGTACGGGCCCGGCGCAGGCACGCCGGAGCAGGGCCGTCTTCGTCGCACGCGGCCCCAGCACCACCCCGGGGAAATCCGATCCCGGCGGTCTGGTCGCCGACCGTAGGCGCTTGCTGTGGTTAGCACAACGGTCGGGTGGAGCGTGTGGCATCACTCACGCTGACCGTGACGCTATGTGGTGGAGCGCCGGTGGGGCTCCGCGTCACGTCAGGAGTGTCGGTGGGCCTCCGGTGGAACTGTAATGCTGTCGTTGCCCATCTGTTACCGAACGTCCACTGGCCCTGACGGCTGGTACCGACGTGGTCCTTCCGGGCCGCCTCAGCCCCTCATGTCCGCTTGCGTCGACGGTCGAGGACGGCTCCGGTCAGGCGCCGAAGACGCGGCGGGAGGTCTCCGCCACGGCCCCCGCCAGCACCGCCACGTCCTCCCCGCGGACCTGGGCCAGTGCACGCAGCGTGAGCGGCACGAGATACGGCGCGTTCGGCGCGCCGCGGTGCGGCATGGGCGTGAGGAACGGGGCGTCGGTCTCCACGAGCAGCAGGTCGCGCGGCGCCACGGCGGCGGCCTCGCGCAGACCGTCCGCGTTCTTGAAGGTCACGTTCCCGGCGAACGACATGACATAGCCCCGGTCGGCGCACACGCGCGCCATCGCGGCGTCCCCCGAGAAGCAGTGGAAGACGGTGCGCTCCGGGGCGCCCTCCTCGGCGAGCACCCGCAGCACGTCGTCGTGCGCGTCGCGGTCATGGATGACCAGGGCGCAGTTCGTCTCCTTCGCGATCGCGATGTGGCGGCGGAACGACTCCTCCTGCGCCCGGCGCCCCTCGTCGCCCTCGGTGCGGTAGTGGTCGAGCCCCGTCTCCCCCACGGCCACGACCTGCGGCAGCGCGGCGAGCCGGGCGATCTCGTCGAGCGCCTCGGGGGTGGCCGCGCCCGCCCCCGCCTCGTTGGGGTGCAGCGCCACGGCCGCGAGCACGTCCGGGTGCGCGGCGGCCACTTCCGCGGCGAACCGGCTGGACGTCAGGTCGATGCCGATCGTGACGACCCGCTCGACGCCCACGGTGCGCCCGGCGGCCAGGACCTCTTCGACCGGGGTGCCCATGATGTCGAGGTGGCAGTGGCTGTCCCAGACCGCCACGGGCAGCGGCTCCGGGGGCGGCGGCGGGTCGCCTCGGCGCCCGGAACCCCGCGACCCGCCGGCCTCGGTCACGCGCCCTCCTCGAGCCGGCGGATCTCCTCGTCGACCACCGACGGGTCGAGCTTGGCGAACAGCGGGGTCGGGGCGGCCAGCGGCGTCCCCGGGCGCAGCGGCACGGACTCCCAGCGGGCGGGACTGGAGTAGTCGCCGGTGAGCACCGTGTACGGCGCATCCCCGGGCTGGGCGTCGAGGTCGTCGACCTGCTCGAGCCGCGGCATGGGCGACCAGGAACCGTTCCGGCCCAGCATCTCCGCGACCTTGCCCGACGAGGTGGGCAGGAACGGCGTGAGCAGGGTCTTCGCGTCGTCGACGAGCTGCAGCGCGGTGTGCAGAACCGTGCCGGCCCGGGCGCGGTCGGCGTCGTCGCCCTTGAGCAGCTTCCACGGGGCCTGGTCCGCGAGGTAGCGGTTGGCCTCCCCGACGGTCTGCATCGCGCGGCCGATGGCCGCCTTCTGATGGGACCCGTCCAGCAGCGCGCCGACCGCGCCGAACGCCTCCTGCGAGGCCGCCAGCACGGCCCGGTCGGCGTCGTGAAGCCCACCCGGCTGCGGCACGGACCCGACGTTCTTCGCGCTGAGCGACACCGTGCGGTTCACCAGGTTGCCCCACGCGGCCACGAGCTCGTCGTTGTTGCGCCGCACGAACTCCGCCCACGTGAAGTCCGTGTCCGAGGTCTCGGGACCCGCCACCGCCAGGTAGTAGCGCAGCGCGTCGGCGTCGTACCGGGAGAGGAAGTCGCGGACGTGGATGACGACGTTGCGGCTCGAGGAGAACTTGCGCCCCTCCATGGTGAGGAACTCGCTCGACACGATCTCCGTCGGCAGCCCGAGCCGCCCGTAGGGGCCCACCGCGCCGCCGCGAGCCCCCGCTCCGTCGTGACCGAGCAGGAGGCTCGGCCAGATCACCGAGTGGAAGACGACGTTGTCCTTGCCCATGAAGTACGACGCCGCAGGCGCCGACCCGTTCTCGTCGGCGGTCCACCAGGCCCGCCACGCGTCAGGCTCGCCCGAGCGCCGGGCCCACTCCACGCTCGCCGACAGGTAGCCGATGACCGCGTCGAACCAGACGTAGAGCTTCTTGTCGGGACGGTCGGACCAGCCGGGCAGGGGCACCGGCACGCCCCAGTCGAGGTCGCGGGTGATCGCGCGTGGCTTGAGGTCGGAGACCAGGTTCAGGCTGAACTTCAGGACGTTCTGCCGCCAGCCGATGCGCGTCGACAGCCAGGACCCGAGTTCGTCGGCGAACGCGGGCAGGTCGAGGAAGAAGTGCTCGGAGTCGCGGAACTCCGGCACCTCGCCGTTGATCCGCGACCGCGGGTTGATGAGGTCCTTCGGGTCGAGCTGGTTGCCGCAGTTGTCGCACTGGTCGCCGCGCGCGCCGTCGTACCCGCAGATCGGGCAGGTGCCCTCGACGTAGCGGTCGGGCAGCGTGCGGCCGGTGGACGGCGAGATCGCCGACAGGGTGGTCTGCGGCACGACGTAACCGTTGTCGTGCAGCGTGCGGAACAGGCCCTGGACCACGCTGTAGTGGTTCCGCGTCGTCGTGCGCGTGAACAGGTCGTACGACAGCCCCAGGGCGTGCAGGTCCTCCGCGATCACCCGGTTGTAGCGGTCGGCGATCTCGCGCGGCGAGACCCCCTCCTTGTCGGCCGCGACGGTGATCGGCGTGCCGTGCTCGTCGGTGCCGCTGACCATGAGCACCGACTTGCCGGCCATCCGCTGGTAGCGGCTGTAGACGTCGCTCGGGACCCCGAAGCCCGCCACGTGGCCGATGTGGCGGGGGCCGCTCGCGTAGGGCCAGGCGACGGCGGTCAGGACGTGCGACGAGGACATGGGCCGAGCCTAGAGCGGGGCCGGCGGGGTCCCGACCGGCCGGCAGCGGCTGTGACCCCCCCGGGCGCGGGCACGCTCTCTGTGGACGGCGCCCCGGCGGGTGCCGTCAGCGGGCCCGCTTGTCGACGTACATCGCCTCGTCAGCGCGGTGGATGAGCTGCGCGGCGCTCTCCGCACCGTCCCACTCGACGACCCCCGCCGCCGCCGACAGGTGCGGCGCGGCCTCGGTGAGCCGGCGCACGATGGCCTCCGCCGCCGCGCGGCGCAGGCCCGGCACCAGGACCCCGAACTCGTCCCCGCCGAGCCGGGCGAGGAGGTCCTCCGCCCGCAGCTGCGCCTCCCAGCTCCGGGCGGCGTCGCGCAGCAGGGCGTCCCCCGCTTGGTGGCCCTGCAGGTCGTTGACCTGCTTGAGCCCGTTGACGTCGAGCACGACCACGCAGACGGGTGTGCCGTGGCGGCCGGCCAGCGACAGCGTCCGCTGCACCTCCTCGTCCCAGAAGCGGCGGTTGGGCAGACCCGTGAGCGGGTCCTTGCCCGCGAGTTCGGTCAGGGAGGCGAGGCGGTCGGTGCGCTTGATGACGGCGCCGGCCTGGCTGGCCAGCACCGGCATGAGGCGCATCACGCGCTGCGGGGGGGCGGGCAGGGGGTGTCCCCACGCGACGACCCAGCACCCCGAGCACGCGCTCCCCGACCACCACCGGCTCGAAGAAGCCGGACTGCATGCCGCTGCGCTCGTACGCGAGGGGTGAGCTGCGCGGGTCGGCGCACACGTCCGGTATGAACAGCCGCTCCCGGGTGCGGTAGGCCTCGACGCCGACGGACGGACCGGCCAAGGGCTGCCGGATGGGCTCGTGCGCGGGGACACCTCCCGGGCCCCCCGGCCGAGCACCCGTTGCGTTCTCGCGGACGGCACCCGGGCCGCGGCCTCGTTGTAGCCGATCAGCACGAGCTCGCCGTCGGCCATCCGCTGCCAGACGTAGAGCGGCTCCGCGAAGCCCTCGAACAGGGGCCCGAGCCGCTGCCGCAGCTCCTCCCCCAGCACTGCCCGCACCGCTCCGCCCCTCGTCCCGCGCGCGCCGACCCGCCCGTCGTCGTGCGCTCTGCACCCGGCAGTCCGGGCACGTCATTCTGCTGCTCGACCGTCGCGGACCGCGCCGCTCGGCTCGGTGTGACCCGATCGATGCCCGGCCACCCCTGCACCCGAGGGGCTCGGGAGACGACGCGTGGTGCCACGGGCGGACGCGGGGCAGGAGGGTCCCGGACGCCGGCGCGGGGCCGACGACCGCTGGAGGTGTGGGTGGACTTCGTGGGCGACGAGCTCCTCAAGAGCGGCGTCGAGCTGCTCGTCCGGCTCGTGGAGGCCGCCGGCGCGCTGGTCATCTTCGTCGGCGCCGCCATCGCGTTCGTGCGGTTCCTGGACGCCGCCGTGCGGCACCGCCACGAGCCGCACCGCTTCGTCGGCGTCCGCCTCGGGCTCGGCCGCTACCTGGGCCTCGGGCTGGAGTTCCAGCTCGCCAGCGACATCCTCCGCACGGCGGTCGCGCCCACCCTGCGGGAGATCGGCGAGCTGGCAGCCGTCGCCGCGATCCGCACCGCCTTGAACTACTTCTTGGCGCAGGAGATCAAGGAGGAGCAGGCCCAGCTGGCCGAGCGGGAGCGCCGGGGCGACGGGGGTCAGCCGGGCCTCGGCCGCGCCACGTGAGGCCCGCGTGACCGGACTGCTGGGCGACCTCGCGCTGCTCGTGACGGTCGCCGCCGTCGTGAGCGCCGCCGCTGCCCTGCTGGTGACCCGGGATGCCGCCGTGGCGCTGCCGGTGTTGCTCGACCTGCTGCTCGCCGCGAGCCTCCTGCGGCTCGCGACCCGGCCCACGGTCGGCCAGCTCGCGGGCACGGCGGTGCTCGTGCTCGTCAAGCGCGTCGCCGGCTCGGCCGTACGCCGGTCAGCGGCGGCGCGGCGGTCCACGACCTCACCCTGACCCGGGGCCGCTTCGACGAGCGCCGCCGCTCCGCCGTGGCCACGATGGGTACGTG
>JALYNB010000008.1 GCA_030773395.1 Actinomycetota bacterium | reverse complement strand
CTTTGCGCCCCCGCCTCACGACGGGTTCGCCCTTGGTGAGAGCGGTCGCTCTCGGACACGGTTGTCGGACGACGGCAGGCGGGATCTGCAGATCCTCGGGATCGACCACCCGGACGGCCGAGCGTCGGCCGCGCCCCTCGAAGCGCCGGTCAGGGGAAGAGCCGCTCCAGCACGCGGGCCACGCCGTCCTCCTCGTGGGAGGCCGTCACCTCGTCGACGACGGCCAGCACCTCCGGGTGGGCGTTCGCGACGGCCACCGCGTGCCCCGACCAGTCGAGCATCGGGAGGTCGTTCGGCATGTCCCCGAACGCGACGACGTCCTCGGCGGTGACCCCCTGCTCCTCGGCCAGGGCGGCGAGGCCGGACGCCTTCGACACCCCGGACGCGCTGATCTCGATGAGCCCGTCGTGGGACGAGTGGGTCAGGTTTGCGAGGTCGCCCACGACCTCGCGTGCTCGTGCGAGCAGGTCGTCCGGTCCGAGGCGCTCGTGCCGGGCCAGCAGCTTCACCACGGGGGACGTGACGAGCTCCTCCGCGGCGGCTACGAGGACGCCGTCCGGCAGTGGGTAACGGATCACGTACTCCGGCTCGTGCGCGAACCCGCTTGCGTCGACACCCCCGCCCGTGCCGACCGCCCGCTCGACGGCGAAGGCCACGTCGGGCAGTGACGCGCGCAGCGCCTGCACGAGGCTCACCGCGGCCTCCGGCTCGAGGAGGTGCTCGCGGACCACCCGCTCGGTGTGCAAGTCGTAGAGCACGGCCCCGTTCGCGCAGACGGCCAGCCCCTTGTGGCCCGTCTGCTCCACGACGGGCGCGAGCCAGCGAGGCGGGCGCCCGGTGACGAACACGAGGGTGGCCCCGGCCGCCTCGACCCGGGCGAGGGCGGCCCGGGTCCGTTCCGAGACGGTTCCGTCGCGGCGCAGGAGGGTGCCGTCGAGGTCCGTCGCGACGAGCCGTGGCGCTTGCCGGCGGGGCGGGTCGGCCGGGTCGGTGACGTCCCGGGCGGTGCCGGGCGAGGGGGCCGGAGCGGGGGACGGCGGGGTCGGTGCCACCGGCTCATCCTGCCCGCCGTCAGACCACGATCACCACGAGCCGCAGGTCGCGGGTGAGGAACGCGGCCAAGCCGGGCTGCCTCCTCGGCGAGCGGTGCGGACTCGGCGAACACCGTGACGTCCAGGTCCGCCTCGCGCACCTGCCACGTGCCCGCCACCCGTCCGCCGACGACCACCACGGGGCTGATCCAGCCCGCTGCGCGGCTCACCGCGCCCCGCCGCAGCGGCGGCACGACGAGCGCATCGCCCGTGCCCGGACCGAGGACCCACTGGTCGAACGCGGGCAGCAGCCGGACGGCCCGGCTTTCCCGCGTGCCGGCGAGCGTCGATGTCCTCCCTGCGCACCTGTGCGCGCCGCCCGTCGACCGTCACGTCGGCCAGCTCGTCCCGCAGCCCGTCGAACCAGCCGCGCAGCACGCGTCGTGGCGTCGCGCCCCGAGTGAGCCATTGGTCGAACTCGACGGGCCCCGCGGGGCCGTGCGCGGACAGGTACGCCGGCACCACGACGTGGACCGCCTCCTCCATGTCCGGCAGGCCACGCCAGCCGGGCACCGCGTCCTCGGGCCGCACGAACGTGACGCGGCGGCCCCTGGCACAGCAGCCCCTGCCACGCCAGTGGCTTGAGCACCGGCCGCCACCTCCGCGACGAGCTCGTCCCGGGTGAGCTCACGCGCGACCAGTGAACGGTCTCGGTGAGGCGTCGCAGGCCGGCGAGGCGGACGAACGCCTCCTGCCACGACGGCCTCTCCCACGCACGGGCCGCGCGCACGAGTGCCAGGTGGCGCCCGTCTCGTCGGCGGCGAGGAGGTGGAGCGTGCCGCAAGGTGCGCACGAGCGCGCCGTCGCGCGATGCGCACGGCACGACCTCGCCGTCCGGCGTCTCCTGCCGTACGGCGACCGGGGGGGCTGCCGCGGGGGGGCTGCGCCTGCACGCCGCAGAGCCGTCGTACCACCGCCACCGGGTCAGCCAGCGGGCTCCAGGATCTCGCGCCCGCCGAGCCACGGCCGCAGCGCCGGCGGCACGCGCACCGAGCCGTCCCGCTGCTGGTGCACCTCGAGGAGCGCCACGATCGTGCGGGGCACGGCGCAGAGCGTGCCGTTGAGCGTCGCGACGTGCTCCGTCCCGGACTCCGCGCGCACGCGGGTGCCCAGCCGGCGCGCCTGGAAGTCCGTGCAGTTCGACGTGGACGTCAGCTCGCGGTGACGCCCCTGCGTCGGCACCCACGCCTCGCAGTCGTACTTGCGCGCGGCGGACGACCCGAGGTCGCCCGCCGCCACCTCGATGACCCGGTAGGGCAGCTCGAGCGCCTGCAGGAACCGCTCCTCCTCGGCGAGCAGCCGCAGGTGCTCGTTGTGCGCCGCCGCGAGCGGCGCGTAGGAGAACATCTCGACCTTGTCGAACTGGTGCACGCGGATGATGCCGCGGGTGTCCTTGCCGTAGGAGCCCGCCTCGCGGCGGAAGCAGGGGCTGAACCCCGCGTAGCGAAGGGGGAGCCCGGCGGCGTCGAGCACCTCACCCGAGTGGTATGCCGCGAGCGGCACCTCGCTCGTGCCCACCAGGTAGAGGTCGTCGTCGCGCAGGCGGTAGACCTCGTCCGCATGCGCGCCCAGGAACCCGGTGCCCTGCATCGCCTCCGGCTTCACCAGCGCCGGCGGGATCACCGGCGTGAACCCGGCCTCGAGGGCGTGGGCCATTGCGAGGTTGACGAGCGCGAGCTCGAGCAGCGCCCCGACGCCCGTCAGGAAGTAGAAGCGGCTGCCCGAGACCTTCGCCCCCCGATCGACGTCGATCGCGCCCAGCAGCCGGCCCAGCTCGACGTGGTCGCGGGGCTCCCACCCGTCGTACGCGGGGACCTCGCCGTGCTCGCGCAGGACCACGTAGTCGTCCTCGCCGCCCTCGGGTACGCCCTCGCCGATGGTGTTGGGGATCGCGAGGTGCGCGTCCTCGAGGGCGACCTCGGCGTCGGCGAGGGCGCTCATCGCCTGCTTGACCTGCTCCTTGAGCTCGGACGCCCGCCCGATCAGCGCGGGCCGCTCGTCCGCGCTCGCGGAGCGGATCGCCTTGCTCGCGGCGTTGCTCTCGGCGCGCAGCGCGTCGGCCCACGTGACGGCCTCGCGCCTGCGCTCGTCCGCGGCGAGCAGCGCGTCGACGAGCGCAGGGTCCTCGCCACGGGCCCGCTGGCTCACCCGCACGCGCTCGGGATCCGTCCGCACCACACGCAGGTCGATCACGGTTGGACAGGCTACCCAGGGCGACGACCCGACCCCTCAGGCCCGGTCTTCAGAGCGCCAGCACCGACGGGGCCACGGTGGCACGATCGCTCCCAGACGACGACGGGAGAGGCATCGTGCGCAGTGCGCTGTTCGGTCCGCAGCACCTGGAGGCGGACACCCAGGACCGGTTCGTCCTGCAGAACCCGCGGATGCTCCGCGTGCGGCTCGACGGCGAGGTGATGGCCCGGCAGGGCGCCATGATCGCCTACCAGGGACAGGTGGACTTCGCCTACCAGGGCGCCGGTGGCATCGGGAAGCTGCTCAAGCGCGCCGTGACCGGCGAGGGCTTGCCGCTCATGCGCGTCTCAGGCCGCGGTGACGTGTTCTTCGCGCACGACGCGCAGGAGCTGCACCTCATCGACCTCGTCGAGGGCGACGCGCTCACAGTCAACGGCGCCAACGTCCTCGCCTTCGACCCGAAGCTGCAGTGGGACATCCGTCGTGTCGAAGGCGCCTCCGTGCTCACCGGCGGCGTGTTCAACACGCTGTTCACCGGCCGCGGGACCGTGGCGGTCTCCTGCCACGGCACGCCGGTCGTGCTCGACGTGGACGCCCCGACGTTCGCGGACCTGCAGTCCGCGGTCGCGTGGTCCGCGGGTCTGCGCACTTCGCTGCGTCGTACGGCGGGCGCGGCCGCGCTCATCGGGCGGGGCAGCGGCGAGGCGTTCCAGCTGGCGTTCGAGGGGCAGGGCTTCGTCGTCGTGCAGGCCTCCGAGGGCCCGACGGTGCCCCCGCACGACCACGGGGGCGGCGGGGGCGGCTTCTTCAGCTGACCGCCGGCCAACCGCACGGGGCACTGCCGTCAGGCGCCGCGAAGCCCCCGCAGCCACTCATCGGCCGCGGCGAAGTCGCTGTCGCGCGTGCCGGCGCGGACCGTCGGGGGCACCTCGTCGGCGCGGGGGTAGCTGCCGAGGTAGCGCACCTCTGCGCAGATGCGGTGCAGGGCCGACAGCGCCTCGCCGACGCGCGCCTCCGCCACGTGACCCTCGCAGTCGACGCTGAAGCAGTAGCGGCCCAGTCCGCCGCCGGTCGGCCGTGACTCCAGCCGCGTGAGGTTCACCCCGCGCACGGCGAACTCGGTGAGCATCTCCAGCAGCGCGCCCGGGTGGTCGTCGCGCTCGAACAGCACGAGCGTCGTCTTGTCTGCGCCCGTCACGGCGGGCGGGAGGCCGGGTCGGGTGACGAGCACGAACCGCGTGACGGCGCCGCTGTTGTCGCCGATCCCGCTGGCGAGCGGGGCCAGGCCGTAGCGCTCCCCGGCGAGCGGGGCGGCGATGGCCGCGTCGTAGAGGTCGTCGCGCGCGGCGACGACCTGCGCCGCGCCGGCGGTGCTCGTCGCCGGGAGCACGTCCGCCTGCGGCAGGTGGGCGCGCAGCCAGCCGCGGCACTGCGCGTGCGCGTGCGGGTGCGTCCCGATCCGCCGTACGGCGGTGAGCGGCGTGCCGGGACGGGCCAGCAGCGCGAACTCCACGGGCAGCAGCACCTCGGCCATGACCTGCAGCGGCTCACCCGAGGCGAGCTCGTCCAGCGTCGTGGCGACGGACCCCTCCACGGAGTTCTCCAGGGGCACCACCGCCCCGTCCGCCGCGCCGCTGCGCACCGCCTCGACAGCGGCCGAAACGGTGGGGCAGGCCACCCGGTCGGCGCCTGCCGCCCCCTCGGTGCGGAGCAGAGCCGCTTCGGTGAAGGTGCCCTCCGGGCCGAGGTAGGCCAGGCGGCGCGGTGCTGCCGCGGGCGTCTCGGGCACGGGTCTCCTCCGTCTCGACGTGCGCGGGCCACGGCGGCCCGGCACGACGGTCGCACGACGAGGCACGGCCCCGCGCCCGGGGCCTGGCGCGGGGCCGTGCTCGTCCCGGACGGGTCGCCTGAGCGACCCGCCGCGGTCACCGGAGGGTGTCGGTGTCCCCGATCCCGTCGACGTCGATCTGCTCCTTGCGGACCTCGTCGCTGACGGCCTGCTGCTCGGTGACCGTCTCCTTGTCGAGGCGGATCCGCTCGACCGGCACGGCCTCCTTCTCCACGACCGGGCGCTCCTCGGTGAGCACGACCTCGTGCTCCTCCTCGCTGATCGCGGGCCCGTCC
>JALYNB010000007.1 GCA_030773395.1 Actinomycetota bacterium | reverse complement strand
CGTCGACCGGAGGCGCCGGCGCCGCTGGGCAGGGGGTCCCCGAGCGCGCAGCTCCCGCGGGGGAGCCGCCCGAGGACGAGGGCTCGGCGGGCGGGACTCCCGGCGACGGGGGTGGGGGCCTCGACGCGCCGGCGGACGACCCGTTCGCCGGGGCGGTCGTGCTGGCGGAGCCGATGGAGTTCACGACCCCGTCGGGCAACATCTCCTGCACGCTCGACCTCGGCTACGCCCGCTGCGACATCGTCGAGCGCGACTGGGAGCCGCCACCCCCGCCGGAGGACTGCGAGGTCGACTTCGGGCAGGGGGTGGAGGTCGACGACAGCGGTGCCTCCCTGGTCTGCGCCGGCGACACGGTCCTCGGCGCCGCCCAGACCCTGCCGTACGGCGAGGCGGTGCAGGGCGGGCGGATCGCCTGCGTGAGCCAGCGGGCCGGCGTGCGCTGCGAGCACCTCGACACGGGCGCCGGCTTCGTGCTGTCGCGCACGTCGTACGACCTGTACTGAACGCCTGCGGGCTCCCGCTGCCCCGGTCCGGTCGTCCCGGCCGGGGCCAGGGTCGTGTCAGACCAGCCCGTGCGCGTGCATGGCTTCCGTCACCCGCAGGAAGCCGGCGATGTTCGCGCCGGTGACGAGGTCGCCGGGCGTCCCGTACTCCTCGGCGGCCTCCGCGCAGCGGGCGTGGATCCCGCGCATGATCTCGGCGAGGCGGGCCTCCGTGTGCTCGAAGGTCCAACTGTCGCGGCTGGCGTTCTGCTGCATCTCCAGGGCGGAGGTCGCGACGCCGCCGGCATTCGCGGCCTTGCCCGGGCCGAAGGCGACGCCGGCCTCCCGGAAGACCCGCACCCCGGCCGGGGTGGTCGGCATGTTCGCGCCCTCCGAGACCGCGACGCACCCGTTCTTCACGAGCCGCGCCGCGGCGTCCTCGTCGAGCTCGTTCTGCGTCGCGGCCGGGATCGCGACCGTGCACGGCACCTCCCAGACGGAGCCGTCCGCGACGTGGCGGGCGTTCGGGCGCCGCTCGGCGTACGCCGTCAGCCGCCCGCGCTCGACGTTCTTGACCTGCTTCAGCAGGTCGAGGTCGAGGCCGTCGGGGTCGTGGACGTAGCCGCCCGAGTCGGAGACGGCGATCGCGCGGCCGCCCATCTGGTGCACCTTCTCGACCGCGTAGATCGCGACGTTGCCGGAGCCGCTGACGACGACGTCGCGGCCCTCCAGGGAGAGCCCGCGCGCGGCGAGCATCTCCGCGAGGAAGTAGGTGGCGCCGTAGCCCGTGGCTTCGGTGCGGACCAGCGCACCGCCCCACGTGAGGCCCTTGCCGGTGAGCACGCCCGCCTCGAAGCGGTTCGTGATCCGCTTGTACTGGCCGAACAGAAAGCCAATCTCTCGGCCGCCGACGCCGATGTCGCCCGCGGGCACGTCGGTGTGCTCCCCGAGGTGGCGGTAGAGCTCGGTCATGAACGACTGGCAGAACCGCATGATCTCGCGGTCGGAGCGGCCCTTCGGGTCGAAGTCGGAGCCGCCCTTGCCGCCGCCGATCGGCATGCCGGTGAGGGCGTTCTTGAAGATCTGCTCGAAACCGAGGAACTTGATGATCCCGAGGTAGACCGAGGGGTGGAAGCGCAGGCCGCCCTTGTACGGGCCGAGTGCGGAGTTGAACTCGACCCGGAACCCGCGGTTGATGTGCACCTCGCCGCGGTCGTCCTGCCACGGCACGCGGAAGATGATCTGACGCTCAGGCTCGCAGATCCGCTCGATCGTCTTCAGCTCGGCGTACTCGGGGTGGCGCGCCAGCACGGGCTCGAGCGACTCGAGCACCTCCCGCACCGCTTGGTGGAACTCGCCCTCGGCGGGGTTGCGCCGCACGACGGTGGCGTAGATGTCCTCGATCACGGGCTGGGGGTTCATGAGCGCAGTTTCTACACAACCGGCCCGGCCGGCGACGCCAGGGTTGCGCTCCCGGGCACCCCGCCGCCAGGCGCCGGGACGTGGGGCGCCGCAGGCCGGCGCGCGGTCAGGCGTGAGTGACCGAGTCCAGGAAGCGCACGAACCGCTCGCGCCAGGCCTCCGCCGCGTCGACGAACGGCGTGTGGCCCGACCCGGCGAGGACCTCGACCTCGACGCGGCCGCCGCGCTGGACGTACCGGTCGAGCACCGCCCGGGTCTGGGCGATCATCTGCTGGGGCGGCGCCGTGTCGGCACCGGGCCAGCCCGGGACGACGCCGAGCGAGCCGAGCGTCCCGAACTCCAGCGGTGAGGCGTCGGCGATGACGACGTCCGCGTCGCCGTACGTCCACAGCACCGGCGGCTTGGTGGGCAGGTCGACGATCCCCGACCAGTCGCAGTACTGCGGGGAGAGCGCGTTGAGGATCCCGCGGCTGCCGGGGGCGAAGCCGGGCCAGTTCGCCGACGGGGTGCTGTCGCCCGGGTAGCCGTCGTCGCCGACGAGGCTCTTCAGCATCTCGCCGACGAGCAGGTCCTCGCGGTCGGCCGGCTCCCGGTGGTCAGGGCGCCAGTAGACGCTGTTCATGACGTTGCGCGGGGAGGAGGCGGACTCCGCCGAGCGGTCGCCCGCGCGCAGGCGGGCGACGAACTCCGGGTTGGCGGTGCCCCCGCCCGTGCCCGCGAAGTCGGGGAAGCACGGGGTGCCGTCCACGCGGGTCATGCCGTAGCCGTACGGCGACACGGTCGCGATGAACGTCAGCGACGCCGCTGGGTGGCGCAGCGCGTAGGTCGCGATGGCCGCCCCGCCCGTCGACCAGCCCGCGAGGTGCACGGGCCCCTCGATGCCGAGGGCCTCCACGAGCGAGCGCAGGTCGTCCGCCCAGTCACCGAGGCCCCGCGTGGCATCGATCGGCAGTTGCTCGCTGTCGCCGAAGCCCCGCATGTCCGGGCAGATCACCCGGTAGGCGTCGGGGAACCCGGGGAGCACGTGCTCGTAGAACCGGCCGGTGGAGAGGTTGCCGTGGACGAGCACGACCGGTACGCCGTCCGCCGGTCCGGCCTCCAGGTAGTGCATCCGCAGGCGGCCGGTGTCGACGGTGGCGGAACGGACGCCGGGCAGCAGGTCCACGGGACTCCTCGAGGTCGTGGGGACGGTCGCGCGGAGGGTAAGTGACGTGGTCACCGCGACCCAGGCGTCCCCGGCCCGATCGGCTCACCCCGGACCGCCAGTCCGGGCCATGGACGGGTCGGGGGGATCGGGAGGAGGGTGCGGCGCGCCTGCTCCCCGGAGCGCCCGGCTCCGAAGACCTGACGTGGAGGTCGCACATGGACGCCGTCGACGACCGGACGACACGGGTACGACGCACGACCCAGGCCGGATGCCTCGCCCTGAGCGGGGTGCTCATCGCCCTGTCGTTCGCGTTCAGCCTGTCGGTCGAGACCTCCGCCGAGGAGGTCGCGATGATCGCCGACGAGCAGGGACGCTTCCTGCTCAGCAACGGGTTGCTCGCGGCCGGCGCGCTCCTGCTCGTCCCCGGGTCCATCGCGATCGCGCAGCTGCTCCGCGCTCGAGGGGCGGGCCTGCTCACGTTCGGGGCCGTCACGACGGGGCTCGGTGGCACCGCGATGGCGCTCGGCATCTGGGGCTACACAGTGGCCGGCCGTGTGATCACGGACGACCCAATCCCGCGGGAGGCCGCGGTGCAGGTGCTCGACGCCGCGTACGACGACTGGGTGATCGGCATCCTCTGGTTGCTCGGCATGGGGACGCTCGTGGGGCCGATGATCGTCGGGGCCGCGCTGCTCCGCGTGCCCGTGGTGCCCCGGTGGCTGGGCGCCCTCCTCGTGGTGGCCCCCGTCGTGGCGTTCCTCGGCAGCGACGGACCGGTCGGCGCGGTACTAGCGGTGCCGTTCGCGGTGGCGCTGGCCGTCCTCGCCCGGTACGCGCAGCGGGTGCCGGCGTCCGAGAGCGCTGGGATCCGCGTGCCGCCCGCGGGTCCGGTCGGCCCGGCCCCCAGGACCCCGCACGCCTCCGAGACGATGGGTCCGGGGGCCCGAGAGTCCGCTCTGTAGGCGTCCGCGGGACCCCGCCCGCCGTCCTCCCCGTCCCGGCCCGCCCGGACCGGGAGGACGGCGGGCTGCTGCTCACGGTCGCCTCGGTGCTGCCGGTGCGGGTGGTCTGAACGGGCTGCTCGCCACCCTGACCGTGCTCGACACGCTGATCCTCTACTTCGAGCAGTTCGTGGCCGCCGTCGGCGCGGCGGCCCACTCCGCCGTCCTGGCGACCGCCGTCCGCGTACGGACGGCGGTACGACGGGCGCTGAGCGGTCGTCCACATACGGCCGCGGGGCAGGCGGATGGTGTGATCCGCGGCATAGGCTGCCGGTCGCCGGACGACCCCTGACGGAGGCCGTCCGCGGATTCCGACAGGGAGCCAGCGTGGACGAGCAGCCCTTCCAGACCACCCCGGTGACCGCGGTCGCGGCCGGCGAGGGCTACGCGACGACCGTCGGCGGTGACCGCGGGGCCGTCTCGGACCCGGGGCCGGAGACCGTGGTGGACGTCGAGGGGCGCGCGCCCGGGCGGATCTCCGCGGTCGGCGCGCAGCGGATCGCGGCCAGCCGGGCGGACGAGGCCGCGGCGGGGACGCCGGCGTGGCTGCGACGCGACCTCGAGCGGATCACCGAGCCGGGCCGGGTGCTGACGCGGCCGATCGAGCTGGTCATGTACGCCTCCGACGCGAGCTTCTACCGCCTGATCCCGAAGGCGGTCGTGCTCTCCCGCGGCGTGGAGGAGATCCGCTCGCTGTTCGCCTATGCGCGGGAGAAGCGCCTCCCCATGACGTTCCGAGCCGGCGGCACCAGCCTGTCGGGGCAGGCGCAGAGCGACGGGATCCTCGTCGAGGTCGCCCGTCACTGGCGCGGGGTGCAGCCGGAGGACTCCGGGCGGCGCGTGCGGGTCAAGCCGGGCACGGTCGCGGGGCGCGTGAACCTCGCCCTGCAGAAGTCGGGCACGAAGCTCGGCCCCGACCCGGCGAGCATCTCCGCCTGCACGATGGGCGGCGTCCTGGCGAACAACTCCAGCGGCATGTGCTGCGGCGTCGACCAGAACGCCTACCACACGCTGCGGTCGCTGACCTTCGTCCTGCCGTCGGGCACGGTCATCGACACCGCCGACCCCGACGCGGCGGAGCGGTTCGCCGCGGCGGAGCCCGCGCTGGTCGAGGGGCTGAGGGCGCTGCGCGAGGAGGTCCACGCCGACGCCGACCTGGCCGATCGGATCCGCCGCCGCTACCGGCGCAAGAACACCACCGGCTACTCGCTGAACGCCTTCGTCGACTTCTCCCAACCGCTCGACGTCTTCACGCACCTCCTCGTCGGCTCGGAGGGGACGCTCGCGTTCATCGCCGAGGCGGTCCTCGACACGGTCCCGACGCTGCCGTTCAAGACCACCGGCTTCCTCGTCTTCCCGAGCCTGCACGCCGCGGGCGCGGCGATCGTCCCGCTGCGGGAGGCGGGGGCCACGGCCGTCGAGCTGCTCGACCGGGCGTCGATGCGGGCCGTGGAGCGCAAGCCCGGCGTGCCGCCGTACCTGCCGGACCTGCCCGAGGGGGCGGCTGCCCTGCTCGTCGACTTCGCCACCGACGACGCGGACGCGCTGCCCGGCATCGAGGAGCGGGCGCAGGCCCTGCTCGACACCTTCGACCTGGTCGTCCCGGGCGAGCTGACCCGCGACGCCGCCCAGCAGGCGCAGTACTGGCTGGTGCGCAGCGGCCTGTTCACCTCCGTGGGCGCGGCCCGGCCGACCGGCACCTCGGTGCTGCTCGAGGACGTGACGTTCCCCGTCGAGCGGCTCGCCGACGCCGTCGTCGACCTCACCGAGCTCTTCGCGGCCCACGGTTACGCCGAGGGCGTCGTCTTCGGCCACGCCAAGGACGGCAACCTGCACTTCCTGCTCACCCAGTCGCTCAACGAGCCGGCGGAGGTCGAGCGGTACGCGCGGTTCATGGACGAGATGGCCGACCTCGTCGTCGGGAAGTACGACGGCGCGCTCAAGGGCGAGCACGGCACCGGCCGCAACATCGCGCCGTTCGTCGAGCGGGAGTGGGGCAGCCACGCGGTGGCCGTGATGCGGCGGCTCAAGGCGCTCTGCGACCCCGACGGGATCCTCAACCCGGGCACGATCGTCAACGACGACCCGCAGGCCCACCTCAAGGACCTCAAGACCACGCCGACGATCGAGGCAGAGGCCGACCGCTGCATCGAGTGCGGCTACTGCGAGCCGGTCTGCCCGAGCCGTGAGCTGACGACGACCCCGCGGCAGCGGATCGTCCTGCGGCGGGAGATGGTCCGCCAGCACCTCGCCGCCGACGGCGGGGGCCGCACCCCGCTGCTCGCCTCCCTGCAGTCCGACTACGAGTACATGGGCATGGAGACCTGCGCCGGCGACGGCATGTGCGAGCGCGCCTGTCCGGTCGACATCAACACCGGCGAGCTGATCAAGGAGTTCCGCTCCCGCAGCAACTCAGAGCGGGCGGAGCGCGTCGCCCAGCGGCTCGCGGAGGACTACGCGCCGGTCGAGCGGGCCGCGCGGACGGCGATCCGCGCGGCGCGCGGCACGGCCCGCCTCACCGGGCACGGGCTGCTCATCGGCGTCACCGAGGCCCTGCGCAAGGCGATCGACGCCGACCTCGTCCCGCGGTGGGACCCGAACATGCCGCCGGCCGCACCGCCCCTGCCGGCCACGACGCCCGGGGGAGCGGTCGCGGTCTACATGCCCTCCTGCACCAACCGGATCTTCGGCCCCGGGCACGGCGAGCCCGAGCCGCCGTCGCTGCCCCAGGCGTTCGTGGCACTGGCCCGGCGCGCCGGCCAGCCCCTCCACATCCCCGACGACGTCGCCGGTCACTGCTGCGCGACGCCCTGGCACTCGAAGGGCTACGTCGAGGGCACGAAGACGATGGCTGACAAGACCATCGCCGCACTCTGGCGGTGGACCGACGGCGGTCGGCTGCCGGTCGTGATGGACGCGAGCTCGTGCACGCACGGGCTCAAGCACCTCGAGCGGTTCCTGTCGCCGGAGAACCGCGAGCGGTTCGAGGCACTCACGATCCTCGACAGCCTGAAGTTCCTCGCCGACGCGGTCGTCCCGCGCCTCGTGGTCGACCGGCGGCTGGAGTCGGTGGCGATGCACGCGGTCTGCTCAGTGCACGAGCTCGGCATGGTCGGGGTGCTGCAGTCCCTCGCCGGCGCGGTGGCCGACCGCGTGGTCAACCCCGTGGAGGCGGGCTGCTGCGCCTTCGCCGGTGACCGCGGCTGGCTCCACCCCGAGCTGACCGGCTCGGCCCTGCAGCACGAGGTGGCGGAGCTCGCGGGCGAGCAGCACGACGCCTACGTGTCGAGCAACCGCACCTGCGAGATCGGGCTGACCCGGGCGACGGGCCAGTCGTACCGGTCGGTGGTGCACCTGCTCGAGGAGGCGACCCGGGGGATGGAGGCCGGTGCGGAGCCAGGCGCGGGCGCCGTCGCTGGCGCGGGGTCGGCGGCCCGGTGACCGACTGGCGGGTCGACGGCGTGCGGGTCATCCCGCCCGACGGGCTCGACGCGAACACCCCGCAGACGCCGGGGATGGCTCGAGCGGCCGCAGTCACGGCGGCCGTCGGCGCGAACCGGCTCTGGGCCGGCACCGTGACGATCGAGCCGCACGCCCGCACGGGCGCGCACCACCACGGCGACCTCGAGAGCGTCATCTACGTGGTGTCCGGCCGGGCGCGCATGCGCTGGGGCGACCGGCTGCAGTTCGTCGCCGAGGCCGGGCCGGGGGCGTTCATCTTCGTGCCACCGCACGTGCCCCACCAGGAGACAATGCCGGCGGGGACGACCCGCTGCACTGCGTGCTGACCCGCAGCGGGCGGGAGCGTCGTGGTCAACGGCGACATCGACGCCGTCGGGCCGCCGGAGGAGGTCGCCTGGGTCGACCCTCTCCACCCGCCCGGATCGGGAGCAGCCTGACCTCGGCGAGAGTGCCCGACTGCGGGCCCGGCTCATCGGGCCACTCCACCGGCAGAGACTCCACGTCTCGGAGGTGGCCCAGATGCCCGAGTTCGACCCGAAGGCCGTGCCCGACCCCCGGCTGGCCGACCCCGCGGCCACCGACGCCGCCCGCCCGCGCTCGAGGTCTCGGCCGCGGTCGCCGGCTTCCATCACGCCGTGGGCAACGGTTAGGGCGTGTCTCTAAAAAGCTCTTGAGCCAGAGGACGATGGTGCGGAGGACAAGCCCGCCGCGGTAGGCGAGGGCGTGCTTGATGCCCCTATGGATGTCAAGCCGCGCGATCTTCAGCGTTAGGCGCGACGGGTTCGGGCTTGGGCGTTGTCCTGAGCAGCGGGTAGAGCTCGCGGGCGATGTATCGCTTGAGACACCGCAGGGCCTCTCGCCGCGTCTTGCCCTCGCTGACTCGTCGCTGGACGTAGTGCTGGGTGCGGCTGTCCCAGCGCAGGCGGGACAGCGCGATGCGGTGGAGCGCCGCGTTGGCTTGGCGGTCGCCGCCGCGGTTGAGCCGGAGTCGCGACTGCTTGCCAGATGAGGACTCGACCGGGCTGACCCCGCACAGCGCGGCGAACGAGGCCTGCGACCCGAGCCGCTCCGGGTTGTCGCCCGCCGCGATCAGCAGCGCCGCGGCGGTGTCGGGTCCCACGCCGCGCCGGTCGAGAAGTGCGGGGGCGTGCGCGTCGAGGGTCTCGGCCAGCCGCTCGTCGAGGTCGTCGATCTCCTCGGTCAGGTGAGTAATCCGCCGAGCTAGCAGCCTCAGCGTGTGCGACGTGGCACCGGGGACGGTCTTGGGGTCGCCGGTGAGCTCCGCGCAACGGCGGACGAGCCGAAGTGTGCTCAGCCCGGCCAGGGACTCGCGCAGCGCGGGGTCGGCCGTGACCACGACGGCCTTGAGCTGGTTGATCGCTTGGGTGCGGGACTTGACCGCGGAGGCCTTCGCGAGCTTGAACATCCGCGTCATCTCGACCGCTCCGGTGCCGGCCTTGGCGACTGCGGTGGCCCGGCCGGACAGCACTGCGACGGCTGCGGCCTCGGCGTCGAGAAGGTCTGTCTTGCCCCGGCGCCGGCGGTGCGCCTTGTCAGGCTGGTTGACCTCCAGGACGTTGACGTCGTGCGCCCGCAGGTGGCGGCTCAGCGCCGCCCCGGAGGACGAGGTCCCCTCCACACCGGCACGCCGCAGCGTGCCGAACCCGCGCGCCCACAACAGCAGCTGCTGATAGCCGTGCGCACTTGCGGGAAACGAACGTGCGTCCAGCAGCACGCCGACGGGAGTGACCACCGCGGCCGCGTGGATGTCCTTGTGGGTGTCGACACCCAAGATCACGCTCTCGACGGGGACGGGGACGGGGACTGCGCTCTGCGGTGAGGGGTCACGCTGGTTCGACGAGGGGTTCTCGGTCATCCTGGTGCGCACGGCCACCTGTTCTCCTACTCGGCAGGGTCGGGACGGCGGGTAGCCGACGCCGGGCCGGTGCGGCGGTCAGGACTGTGACGGTGCCTTGTGCGGCAAGGCCCCTATCGGGACACGTCACGCCGGCTCGGCGGCAGCCAAGGTGCCGCTCCGGACCCCGGTCGACAGATCAAGCACAAGGCACCCATCGGGGCCGGTCGTATCGCGAGCCAGACCGGGCCCGGAGCGACGACCCAGATCCTCACAGTCGTACCGGGTTGCGACGCCGCGCCAGCTCTTGAGCTGGTTGAAGGCCCGTTCGATGGTGTTGCGGCCCTTGTAGTCCTCGCGGTCGTAGCTGACTGGGCGTCCGCCGCGGGAGCCGCGGTTCTTGCGGTGGCGGGCCTGGTCGGCGGGCTCGGGGATCACGGCCTTGATGCCGAGGGCCCGCAGCAGCGCTCGGGTGGCGCGGGCGGAGTAGGCCTTGTCGGCGCGCAGCGTGTCCGGGGTGGTGCGGGGCCGTCCGGGTCCCTTGCGGGGCACGCGCAGCTCGGCCAGCAGCGGCGCGAGCGCCGGGTTGTCGCCGGCCTGGCCGGGGGTGACGGCGATGACCAGCGGACGGCACTGGCCGTCGACGAGCAGATGGGCCTTGGTGGTCAGCCCGCCGCGGGACCGGCCGAGGGCGTGATCGCCCGGTTCGTCCCC
>JALYNB010000006.1 GCA_030773395.1 Actinomycetota bacterium | reverse complement strand
CCGCCGAGGCGCTGCGCGCCGCGGTCGACGACTTGCCCGCGAACACCGGGGCGAGAGTCGTGCTCGTGGCGGGCCGGACCGGCGGGTGCGCGCCGGGGGAGACCTGCGGTGCCGCGCGGGAGCTCGTCGACCGGGGTGTCGGGCTCCGGGTCGACGTCGTCGGGGTCGGCCCGGACGCCGCGACGCTGGACGAGCTCCGCTGCGTCAGTGAGGCCACCGGGGGCGCTGTCCGGGTCGCCGACACGGCCCCGGTGCTCGCGGAGACCCTGACCCGCACCGTGCTGCGCGCGCTGAGCCCCCTGGCGCGGGCGACCGTGCAGCAGGTGCGGCGCGACGGCGAGGCCCCCGTCACCCTCCCGCCCGGCGACCACGCGGAGGTGCTGCGGCCGGGTGAGTCCCGCCGGTACGACGTGGGCGTGGTCGAGGGCAGCGAGGTCGTCGCGGCCGTGAGCGCGGTGGCGCCCCCCGAGCTCGCGGACCGCGTCGTGCTCCGCCTGAGCGTGGGGGACGGGAGCCGGAAGGACACCTCCGCGGTCCTGCTCGGCCTCACCCGGCAGTCGCTGCGCGTGCGCAGCGCGACACCCGCGGAGGAGAGCGTCGTCAGCCCGGGTGCCGTGGCCGGCCCGACCGCGGAGCCGGCGGCGACGGTGCCCGTGGTCGTGACGCTGGAGCCGTTCGCGGCCGGCGGGCTGCCCCCGTCCGAGGTGCCCGTGCAGGTCGGGGTCGATGTCGTCGACACGCTGCTCGTGGTCGAGTCCCCCGAGCCGGTCGTGCAGCAGCTGCCGCCGCCGCCGCCGGAGCGGGTGGTCGTCCACGTGGACCGGGTGCCCACCTGGGTGTGGTGGCTGGTGGGGACCCTCGCCTGCGCCGTGGCCGTGCTCACCGTGGCGCTGGCCTCCGTGTCGCTGCCGGCGCGGAGGCGGCTCGACCCCGACCGCTGAAGGGCGGGCCCGCGCTTCGCTCGGCCGGCCCCGGGCTCAGGCGGCGGGTTCGTCCGCGACGCGCGCGTGCCGCTCCGAGGCGGGCAGCACCATGCCGTCGCCGGGCACGGGGTGAGTCGGCACGGTGCCGCCGCCCACCGCGCGCTCCGCCGCTCGGTCGTGGGAGAGGAACACCCAGCGCTTGTAGGCGATGAAGCGGAAGACGGTGGCGAGCGCGGTGCCGAGCCCGAAGCCGACGAGGTTGAGGGCCAGCACCCCCCGGATGCCGAGGACGTCGCGGGCGACACCGAGCACGGCGAGCTGAATCGCCAGCCCCACCACCGTGATGACGATGAACACGGCGTACTCCCGGCGGACGCCGGTGTAGGCCCGGTGCTTGAAGGACCAGTGCCGGTTGCCGAAGTAGGCCACCGTGGCCGCGACGCCCGTGGAGACCGTGCGGGAGCTGTAGACGTCCCAGCCCACGACGAAGCTCAGCACGTTGAACAGCCCGAGGTCGACGAGGAAGGCGACGCCGCCCACCACGCCGAACTTCGCGAGCTCGTGGACCAGGGACCCCACGCGGGCGTAGAGACCCCGCACACCGTCAGCCACCTCCCCAGGGTAGGGGCGCTCGGGCGCTCCGGGGCGGACCGACGGCCCCGTCGGGCGTGCGTCCTGACACATTCCCCGGCAGGTCAGGGGCGCAGCCAGGACGCGGAGCCCCCTTCCGCCGCGGAGATCGCCCGCGAGTCCAGGGGCAGCGACAGGTCGAGGAGCAGGGTGAGGGGCACGCCGGCCGACAGGAGGCGCATGCCGGCCGCTGCGGCGGTCTGCTCGTCCCGGACGGTCGCGTCCCGGATGCTGTCGTCCCGGCCGGGCTCGACGACCGCGACGATGGCCTCGGCGTGCGGGGCGGCGCCCTGCGGGGCGGGGACGGGGAGGGTCGCGGGCTGAGGGCGGTGGTGCACGGGGGCTCCGATCGTGTCCGGGCTCGCGTGGCGAGCAGGTGCTGCAGGTATCGGAGCGTCCGGGCGGGGTGCGCGATCGGCTGTCCGGGGGACGGCGGGCGCGGGCACTGGCGCTCCCCGTCCCGCCTACGCTTGCGGGCATGGCAGCCCCGATGTCCCCCGTCCGCTCCGCCGTCGAGGTCGCGGCGAGCGAGGTGCGCCCGTCCGCGAGCGGGATGCCCGTCGTCGGGGTGGTGGGGGGCGGCCAGCTGTCCCGCATGACCGCCCAGGCCGGGGTCACGCTCGGGCTGTCGGTCCGCGTGCTCACGCGCGGGGTCGGCGACAGCGCCGCGCAGGTCGTGCACGGCCCCGTGGTCGGCGACGAGCTGTCGTACGACGACGTCCGCGCCTTCGCCCGGGGCTGTGACGTGGTCACGTTCGACCACGAGCACGTGCCGCCGGACGTGCTCACCCGGCTGGAGGCCGACGGCGTCACGATCCGGCCCGGGGCGCAGGCCCTGCTGCACGCGCAGGACAAGCTCGTCATGCGCGAGCGACTCCGGGGTCTCGGCGTCGCGGTGCCCGACTTCGCCGCCGTGGAGACCGAGGACGACGTCGCGGCTTTCGCGGCCGCGCACAGCTGGCCGGTCGTCCTCAAGGCGCGGCGCGGCGGGTACGACGGCAAGGGCGTCTGGGTGCTGCGCGGCCCGGAGGACGTGCCGGCGGCTCTGGCGGCCGCCACCCCGGCCCACGTCGAGGAGCACGTCACACTGACCCGCGAGCTCGCGGCGGTGGTGGCCCGGAGCCCCTCGGGGCAGGGCGTCGCGTACCCGGTCGTGGAGACCGTGCAGACGGAGGGGGTCTGCAGCGAGGTCGTCGCGCCCGCGCCGGGCCTCGACGAGGACCGGGCGACCGAGGCGTCGGGCTTGGCCCTGCGGATCGCGCAGGAGCTGGGGGTGACCGGCCTGCTCGCGGTCGAGCTGTTCGAGACCGACGCGGGGCTGCTCGTCAACGAGCTGGCCATGCGTCCTCACAACTCCGCGCACTGGACGATCGAGGGCGCCCGGACGAGCCAGTTCGAGCAGCACCTGCGGGCAGTCCTCGACCTGCCGCTCGGCTCGCCGGAGATGACGGCGCCGGCCGTGGTGATGGTCAACGTGCTCGGGCCCGACGCCCCCGACGCGCCGACGCTCGGCTCAGGGCTGACGCACGTGTTCGCCCGCGACCCGGGCATCCGGGTGCACCTCTACGGCAAGGCGTTGCGGCCGGGGCGGAAGGTCGCGCACGTGACGGCGCTCGGCACGGACGTGGCGGAGCTGCGGGACCGGGCCCGGCACGCGGCGTCGTACCTGCGCGGCGACATCGATGGCTGACCCGGCCGGGCAGCCGCTCGTCGGCGTCGTGATGGGCAGTGACTCCGACTGGCGGGTGATGGAGGGCGCGAGCGCGGCGCTCGCCGAGTTCGGCGTCCCGCACGAGGTGCGGGTCGTCTCCGCCCACCGCACCCCGCAGGACATGATCGCGTACGGTGAAGGCGCGGCCGGGCGCGGCCTGCGCGTCGTGGTCGCCGGGGCCGGAGGGGCGGCGCACCTGCCGGGGATGCTCGCGGCGGTGACGCCGCTGCCGGTGATCGGCGTGCCGGTGCCGCTGGCGCACCTGGACGGGCTCGACTCGCTGCTGTCGATCGTGCAGATGCCCGCCGGCGTCCCGGTCGCGACCGTGTCCGTGGGTGGGGCGCGGAACGCGGGGCTGCTCGCCGTGCGGGTCCTGGCCGCCGCCGACCCCGCGCTGCGGGAGCGGATGGCGGGGTTCCAGGCGGAGCTTGCGGACACGGCGCGCGGCAAGGACGCGGCGCTGCAGGACCGGCTCGGCGCTCGTGGCTGACGAGCGGCTCGACGCGGGAGCCCTCGACCGGCTCGCGCTCCTGCGAGACCACAGCGCGGGTGGGGGGCAACCTCGGGCACCGCGTGCTGTCCGCGCTGGACGCGACGCACACGTTCGACGCGGGGCGCGGCCGGACGGCTCCGTCGTGCCCGCGGAGTAGCTCGCCCGGGTCACGGTGGCGAACCTGCACGGCGAGTTCGTCACGTCGCGGCCACGGACCAGCTCGTGGGGGTGCGGGACCTGTGACCTGCGGCACGCGGATCCGATAAGCTAGGGCACGAGGCCAGCAGGGGCAGCGTCGGGCGGACCGGCGAGGGCGGGGCTCGCGGAAGCCCTGCCGTGCTCGTCGTCGTCGTCGTCGCCGGGATCGGCGTCGTCCTGCTGCTGTTCGGTCTGCTCGCCGCTGACCTCCTCGACGGGGTGGCCGACGTCCTGCACACGGGGGACGCCGGGGTCCCGCTGACCACCGAGGTCGTGGGCGCTTTCCTCGCCGTGTCCGGCTCGACCGCGGCGCTCCTCGCCGGCGCCGACGCCGGCCCGCTCCCCGCCACCGGTCTCGGGCTCGCGGCCGGGCTCCCCTCGGCCTGGCTGACCGCCCGCCTGACGCGCGCCCTGTCTGGGATGGCCACCGACCCCACCCCGTGCACCACCGACCTCGTCGGCCACGAGGCCACCGTCGTCACGCCGATCCCGGCCGGCAGCCTCGGCGAGGTGGTCCTGACGCAGGTCGGCCAGCGGGTGAAGCTCTCGGCCCGGGCCGAGGCGGCCCAGCCCGCCGGGAGACGGGTCTGGGTCACGGGCGTGGTGTCGAGCACCTGCGTCAGCGTCACCGGCACCGACCTCTGATCCTCGCGGACCTGCGATCCGGCAGACCTTTGATCCTGCGGGCCCGCGGGCACCTCAGCCGCGGGTCCTCACCCGCCGTTACGGGAGGAGCCCCGTGATCACCTTGGCCATCGGCCTCGCCATCGGCGCCGGCCTGCTGCTGCTCGTCGTGATGCTGGCCCTGAGCCGCATCAAGGTCGCCGGCCCGAACCAGGCCTTCATCATCACCGGCCGCAAGGGACGGGAGCTGCGCAACCCCGAGACCGGTCTCACCTCCACCGACATGAGCGGTCAGAAGGTCGTCCTGGGCGCCAGCGTCTTCGTGATCCCCGTCGTGCAGAAGCTGCACGCGCTCGACCTGTCGTCGCGGCGGATCCCCGTGGGGATCCGCGGCGCGGTCTCCGCGCAGGGCATCACGTGCGACCTGGAGGGGGTCGCGATCGTCAAGGTGGGGGGGAGCGAGGACGCCATCCGCGCCGCCGCGCAGCGCTTCCTGCACCAGCAGGGGGAGGTGGAGAGCTTCACCTCCGAGGTGCTCGCAGGCTCGCTCCGGTCGATCGTCGGGCGGCTGACCGTCGAGGAGATCATCCGCGACCGGGCGGCCTTCGCGAGCGCGGTGGCCGAAGAGGCCGAGACGTCGCTGACCGACCAGGGGCTCACCCTCGACACGTTCCAACTGCAGGACATCCGGGCGGAGGGCAGCTACCTCAAGGACCTGGGCCGAGCCGAGGCCGCCCGCGTCCAGAAGGAGGCGGACATCGCCGAGGCCCGGGCGCGCCAGGCCTCGGAGCAGGAGCGGCTCCTCGCCGAGGAGCAGATCTCCATTGCCGTGCGGGCGCTGGAGCTCCGGCAGGCCGAGATCGCCGCGGCGACGGACGCGGCGAAGGCCCACTCCGCGGCGGCGGGGCCGCTCGCGAAGGCCGAGCGCGACCAGGCCGTGCTGCTCGAGCGCGAGAAGGTCGCGTGCGCCAGGCCGCGCTGACCGAGCGGCAGCTCGACACCGAGGTCCGCAAGCCCGGCGGACGCCCACCGCTACCGCGTCGAGCAGGAGGCGGAGGGCCAGAAGAACGCCGCGATCGCCCGCGCCGAGGCCTCGCGGCAGGCCACGATCGCAGCCGCGCAGGCGGAGGCGGAGCAGGCGCGGCTGACCGGTGAGGGCGAGCGGGCCCGCCGCAGCGCGCTCGCCGAGGCCGAGGCGGTGGAGGGAGCCAAGCGCGGCGAGGCGGAGAAGCGGCGCCGTGAGGCGGTCGCGGACGCGGTCGAGCGCGAGGGCTCCGCGGAGGCGTCGGCGATCCTGGCGCGCGGCAAGGCCGAGGCAGCGGCGCTCGACGAGAAGGCGCGCGCGTTCGCGGAGTTCGGCCCGGCGGCTGTTCTCGACCTGGTTGTCCGGACGCTGCCCGAGCTCGTCCGCGCGGCCTCCGAGCCGCTGGCGGCGGTGGAGCGCATGACCGTGATCTCCACGGACGGCGCGTCGTCGCTGGCGCAGGGCGTCGCGAGCAACCTCGCCCAGGGCCTGCAGACCGGCTCGGACCTCACCGGGCTGGACCTGCGCGGCCTGCTGGCCGGCGTGGGGGGCGGCGCGAACGGCTCCTCCCCGGTGGCGGCGCGAGCGTCCGCGGACGGGACG
>JALYNB010000005.1 GCA_030773395.1 Actinomycetota bacterium | reverse complement strand
GCCTTGCCCCGCGCCGTCCGCTCCTCCCGACCCGGCCCGGGCACCGCCGGGGGCCAGCCCGGGGGCGGCGTCCCGCTTGCGCTCCCGGCGCTGCGGGTCGTCCAGCGAGCCGCGACCCTCGGCGGCGTCCTGCGGCGGGGTCTGGCCCTGGATCGCGTTGCGCAGCGGCGTCGGGGCGCCGTCGTCCTGCAGGACGGGCGGGTCGTCCTTCGACGCGGGGCTCTCGTCGGCGTACTCCTCGGGCACCCCCGCGGCCTTGGCGGCCTGGGGTGAGGCCGTCCCCGAGGGCTCGACGTCCGTGTCGTACGGGGCGGTGACCACGTACGCCGACGCGAACACGATCAAGCGCGAGACGTAACTGATCCAGACGAGGAGACCCACGACCACCGCGAAGCTGCCGTAGACGGGGTTGCCCGTCGTCCCGGAGATCAGCTGGGCCCCGAAGAGCTTCAGGACCTCGAAGCCGACCGCCGCGAGGATCGCGCCCTTCAGCACGCGCTTGACCGGGCTCTTGACCTTCGGCAGCCCGGTGAACAGGTAGATGAAGAAGACCGTGTCGACGACCAGCGCGAGGGCCGGGCCGAGCACCGCCAGCAGCAGGCGCGCGACCCCGGACTCGGCGAGCCCCACGAGCTCGAGCAACTGCGTCGTGATCGTGGTGGTGAGGCCGGAGACGGCGAGCGACACGAGCATGACCGCGCCGAGGCCGGCGAGGATCAGGACGTCCTTGACCTTCTTGACGACGACGTTGCCGGCCTGGATGTTCTGGTGCCACACCGTCCGGACGGCCTCGCGGAGCGCGTCCACCCAGCCGGTGCCCGCGTAGAGGAGACCGAGGAGGCCGACGACGCCCGCCGTTCTCGCGGCACCCTGGATGTTCTCCAGCTGGATCGCGCCGCCCTCCCCCACGAGACCGGGCAAGTTCTCCTGGAGAGCGGACTGCACCTGCTGCTGCGCGTCCGGGTAGACCGTCACGACGTAGCCGAGCACCGCGAAGGCGATCGCGAGCAGCGGGAAGATTGACAGGAAGGCGAAGTAGGTCACCGCGGCGGCGAGGTTGTTGCCCCCGTCGGCGGTGAAGCGCTGGTACGCCCGGATGAAGTGGTCGAGCCAGGGCGCGCGCTTGCGGACCTGCTCGGAGGCGGCCTGGGCCTTGTCGGTGACGGACACGGCCTCGCTCTACCCTCCGTGCCTCGCGTTCGCACCACTCGGACGGGTGAACGCGGGCGCCTACCGTGCGGACGTGCCGCCCACCTCGACCCCCGCACCCGCCGGCGCGTCCGCGCGCCACCGACGAGGCCGGCTGCAGGGGGTCGACGCCACCCGCGGCGTGGCGCTGGTCGGCATGATGGCGGTCCACGTGCTGCCCCCGACGGACGCGGACGGCAGCGCGAGCCTCGCCTACCTCGTCGCCAGCGGGCGGGCGGCCGCGGCGTTCGCCGTGCTCGCGGGGGTTGGCCTGGCACTGGCCACCGGCGGGCCGCAGCCCCCGCGGGGCCGGGCGTGGGGCGGCGCGGCTCTCGCCACCGTCGTCCGGGGGCTGCTCATCGGGCTCGTGGGCCTCCTCGTCGCCGAGGCCGACACCGACATCGCGATCGTCCTGACCTACTACGGAGCCCTGTTCCTCCTGGCCCCGCCGCTGCTCGGCCTGCGCCCGGCGGCCCTCGCGGGCGTGGCCGTCGGGGTGGCGGTCGTCGGACCCGCCGTCAGCCTCGTCGTGCGCACGTTCCTGCCCCGCGCGACGTACGACGTCCCCACGCTGGACCGCCTGCTCGACACCCCCGGGGCGGTGGCCGCGGAGCTGCTGCTCACGGGGTACTACCCGGCGACAGCCTGGCTCGCCTACCTGGCGGCCGGCCTCGCCGTCGGGCGCCTTGCCCTCGGCAGCCTGCGGGTGCAGGTCGCCCTCCTCGCCGGCGGCGCACTGCTCGCGCTGGCGGCCACCGCCGTCTCCGCCGTCCTCCTCGGCCCCCTCGGCGGGCAGGCGGAGCTGCTCGCCACCCAGCCGCAGATGGGTCCCGCCGAGCTCGACGCGGCCCTCGACTCGAGTCTCTACGGGACCGCGCCGACCTCGAGCTGGTGGTGGCTCGCCGTCGACGCCCCCCACTCGTCCACGCCCCCGGACCTGCTGGCCACGGGGGGGACGTCACTCGCGCTGCTCGGGGCGCTGCTGCTCCTCGCCCGCACCGCCGGCGCGCTCCTGCGCCCGCTCGCCGCGGCGGGGAGCATGACGCTGACGCTCTACACGGCGCACGTGCTGCTCCTCGCCTCCGGCTGGCTCCCGGAGGACCCCGAGACGTCGTGGCTCCTGCAGGTCGCGCTCGCCCTCGCCGTCGCGCCGGCCTGGCGGCTGGTGGCCCGTCGGGGACCGCTGGAGGCGCTCGTCGCCGCGGCGGCAGGCCGCGCACGCGCCCTCGTCGTCCCCGGGGCTCCTGCCGCGCAGGCGCCCGCCCCCGCCCCGACCGGCCTCGGCTGAGTGGGACCTCGGCCGAGTGGGACCTCGGCTGAGTGGGACCTCGGCTGGGCGGGACCTCGGCTAGGTGGCCGGGAGGAACCCCACCCGCTCGCGCACCTGCTCCATCGTCTCGCGCGCGACGCTGCGGGCCCGGCCGGCGCTCTTGGCGAGCACCGTGTCGAGCGCGGCCGGGTCGGCCACCAGGTCGGCGTACCGCTGCCGCACCGGCGTCACGAACTCGACGACGACCTCGGCGAGGTCGGACTTGAAGTCCCCGTAGCCCCTGCCCTCGTACTGCTGCTCGAGGTCGGCGACCGTGCGGCCGGTGAGCGCCGCGTAGATGCCCAGCAGGTTCGTGATCCCGGGCTTGTCGGACGAGGCGACCACCTCCCGGCCGGTGTCGGTCACCGCGCTGCGGACCTTCTTGGCCAAGGCCTTCGGCTCGTCGAGCAGGTCGAGCACGCCCGCCTGCGACGCCGCCGACTTGCTCATCTTCGCCGCCGGCTCCTGCAGGTCCTGCACCTTCGCGGTCTCCTTCACCACGTGCACCTCGGGCACGGTAAACGTCGGCCCGAACCGCGTGTTGAACCGCTGCGCGAGGTCCCGGGAGAGCTCGAGGTGCTGGCGCTGATCCTCACCCACGGGCACGCGCGCCGCCTGGTAGAGCAGGATGTCGGCGGCCTGCAGCACCGGGTAGGTGAACAGCCCGACGCTCGCCGACTCCGCGCCCCCCTTGGCCGACTTGTCCTTGAACTGCGTCATCCGGCTCGCCTCGCCGTAGCCGGTGATGCAGCCCAGCACCCAGGCGAGCTCGGCGTGCTCCGGGACGTGGCTCTGCACGAACAGCGTCGACGCCTCGGGGTCGATGCCGAGCGCGAGCAGCTGGGCCGCGGAGGCCCGGGTGCGCCGCCGCAGTGCCTCCGGGTCGTGGCCCGCCGTGATCGCGTGGAGGTCGACGATGCAGTAGAAGGCGTCGTGGCTCGCCTGCAGGGCGACCCACTGCCGCAGCGCCCCCAGGTAGTTGCCGAGGTGGAACGAGTCCGAGGTCGGCTGGATCCCGGAGAACAGGCGCGGTCGTCCGTCGGTCACGTGCTCATCGTCCCACCCGGCGCCACCGGGTCCCCGCGTGCCGCTCGGCCACCGCTTCGGCAGGGTGGCCGCCATGTGCCCCAGCGCCGAGCCGTACGACGTCGTCGTGGTCGGGGCCGGCCCGGCGGGCAGCGCCGCGGCGCTGCGGGCCCTGCAGGTGCAGCCCGAGGCCCGCGTCCTGCTGCTCGACCGGTCGGACTTCCCCCGCGACAAGACCTGCGGCGACGGCGTGGCCCCGCACGGGCTGGACGTGCTCGCCCGCCTGGGCGTCCGCGGCGCCGTCGACGGCTACCCGCCCGTTCCCCGCCTGCGGCTCCGCGCCCCCACGGGGCAGGTCATGGCGGGCGCGATGGCCCGCCCGGGTCACGTGGTCCCCCGGTCGGTCTTCGACGCCCGGCTGGTCGCCGCGGCCCGGGAGCGGGGGGCGGAGTTCCGGCGCCACCGGGTGCGCCGCGTGCAGGTGCGCGACGACGTGGTCG
>JALYNB010000004.1 GCA_030773395.1 Actinomycetota bacterium | reverse complement strand
GGCTCTCACCCGCGCGCACCAGTCAAACCGACATGTACGACTTCGTCACTAGTCCGTTGGTGGCAGAGCACCCACCCACAGTGACCATGCCGTTGCTACCAGAGTCAGCGCTCGGCCGCGAGTCGCTCAAGCTCGGCCTCGGCGTCCGGGGCGGGGTCGACGGACGTCGGGGCCCCCACCTCGCCGAACATGGACTGCGCCAGGCCGACCCCCGCGATCGTCCCCTTGGCCGCGGCGACCTGGGTGAGCTGCAGCCCCGGCACGAGGTCGCCGGCCGCGTACACGCCCTTCACGGTCGTGCGGCCCTCGCCGTCCACGACGACGTAGCCCTCCTCGTCCAACTCGCACCCCAGCGACACCGCGAGGTCGACGCGCGGCTCGTGGGCGACGGAGAACAGCACCAGCGAGCAGGGCAGCTCACGCCCGTCGGCCAGGCGCACCGCGCGCAGGTCGCCCCGCTCCCCGACGAGGTCGGTGATCCGCTCGTCGATGACGGGGATGTCGTGGCGGTCGAGCAGGGCGTGGCACGCGTCGTCGCCCCCGTAGCCCATCCCGCCGGTGACCACCGTGACGGAGCAGGCCCAGTTGAGCAGCATGGCCGCGAAGCCCGCGAGATGCGGGTCCCAGCCCAGTGCGACGACGTGCCGGTCGCGGGCCTCGTAGCCGTCGCAGGCCGGGCAGTGGAAGACGCTCGCGCCGTAGTGCTCGTCCATACCCACGATGTCGGGCTTGACGTCGACGACCCCGGTGGCGAGCAGAACGCGATGGGCCACGACGTCACCGCCGGCGTCGTCGAACCCGACCCGGAACAGCCCGTCCTCGCAACGGTCGATGCGAGTCACCCGGGCCAGGCGCAGCGCGGCGTTGGGGTAGGCGAGCAGCTCCTCACGTCCTCGCGCCACGAGGTCGGCGGGCTTCTGCGGGTCGCGCCCGAGGTAGCCGTGGCTGACCTCCACGGCGTCGTTGCGGTGCTCGGAGCTGTCGATGACGGCGACGCTGCGGCGGTAGCGGGCGATCCACAGCGCCGCGGCGAGGCCGGAGGCTCCCCCGCCCACGACGACGGCGTCGACCTCGGAGACGGTCTCCGGCAGCACCTCGCCAACCGTGGCCGCCGTGTCCGGGTCGCTGTCCGCGGGCGGGTCCGCGCGCCCGGCGCGGATCCGGCCGAGCTCGTTCGCAGGCCAGATCACGCCACGGCCTCCAGCAGCCCTCGCTCCTGCACCGCCGACAGCAGGAGCGTCTTGTAGCCGACGGTCTCGAACAGCACCACGATCCGGTCGCCCTCTAAGCGCATGACAAGCCCTTCGCCCCACTCGGTGTGGCGCACCCGGGACTGTAGCGCGTACGGCGAGTCGGCGGCGTCGGGCTGCTCCTCCGCCGTGCCGGCGGCGCAGGTGTCGCAGTTGCCGCACGGCTCGTCGAGCTGCTCACCGAAGTAGGCGAGCAGGTACTGCCGCCGGCAGCCCTCGGTGTCGGCGTACCCCCGCATCATCTCGATGCGGCTCTGCTCCACCTTGCGCTGCTGCTCGGCGACCTCCCGCGCGTCCTCGGCGTCGCCCGCGGGCGGCCGCCCGTCGTCGGCCGCGACGAGGTCGCCGTCCTCGGCGACCTCCACAGCCCCGGCCTGCTCGAGCAGGTTCACGAGGTTGGTCAGGCGGGCGGGGGTGAGCCCGACCTGCTTCGCGAGGTCCTTCGTCGACACCGGGCCGGGGGCATGGGCGAGCAGCGTGGCGACGCGGCGCAGGTCGTCCTCCGCCGGCAGGCCGGAGGCGAAGAAGCGCCGGAGCCCCAGGTCCTCCTGACGGTGGAAGAGCACGGCCTGCGCCGGCTTGCCGTCGCGGCCCGCGCGACCGATCTCCTGGTAGTAGCTGTCGAGCGAGTCCGCGGGCTCGGCGTGCAGCACGAACCGCACGTCCGCCTTGTCGATGCCCATCCCGAAGGCGGTCGTCGCGACGACCACGTCGACCGAGCCGTCCATGAAGGCGTTCTGCACGCGCTCGCGCTCGCTGCGCTTCAGCCCGGCGTGGTAGGGCTCGGCGACGAGCCCGAGCTCGGCGATCGCGTCGGCGTACCGCTGCGTCCACTTGCGGGTCGCGGTGTAGACGATGCCGGGCTTCGCCTCGCTGATGGCCCGCGTGACCAGCGCCTGCTCCTTGGCGTCGGCGTCGGTGAACGTCTCCACCGCGAGCGAGATCTCCGGCCGGTCGAACCCCCGGACGACGACCGCGGGGTCGCGCATCGCGAGCCGCTCCACGATCTCGTCGCGCACGGGGGGCGAGGCGGTCGCGGTCAGGGCCAGGACGACCGGGTGCCCCAGTCGCTCGACGACGTCACCGAGCCGCAGGTAGTCGGGCCGGAAGTCGTGGCCCCAGGCGGAGACGCAGTGCGCCTCGTCGACCACGAACAGGGAGACGCCCGCCGCGGCCAGCTCCTCGACGACGTCGTCGCGCGCGAGCTGCTCGGGCGAGCAGAAGAAGAACTCGGTGTCGCCCTCGGTGAGCCGCTCGAAGACCTCGTCGCGCTGGCGTTCGGTCAGCTGGGAGTTGACGAGGTCGGCGTTCGCCTCCGGGTCGTCGGTCTCCTCGATCGACTCCACCTGGTCGCGCTGCAGGCTGATCAACGGGCTCACGACGACGGTCGGCCCGTCGAGCAGCAACGCCGGCACCTGGTAGATGGCGGACTTGCCGCTGCCCGTGGGCATGACGGCGAGGGTGTCCCGCCCGGCGAGCACGGCCTCCATCGCGGGCAGCTGCCCGGGCCGCAGGCTCGGGTAGCCGTAGGTGTCGAGGGCGACCCGCTCGAGCCGCTGGCGGGGCGTGAGGGTGGACGACAGGGGGGCCTCCGAGGCAGGCGGTGGGGTCCGGTGTGCGCTGGTACCCGCGCCTGCTGATCGGGACGCTCCGGGTGAAGCGCGTCACACGCTCCCCGGCAGGCGCCCGGCGGCGAGCACTTGCGCCCAGAGGTCGACGGCCAGCGCGGACACCTCGTCGACCTCCACGTCGGCCAGCACCGTCTCGCCGTGGCCGCACTCCCCCTCGAGGAACCCGAGGCCGCAGAGCGAGCAGGCCGAGCGCCACGAGACCGCGAGCCGGTGCCACGTGCGGGCCAGCGGCGCGACGTCGGCGAGGTTCGCGTTCGTGAACACGCCCACGGTCGGCGTGCCGACGGCGGCCGCGATGTGCCGCGGGCCCGAGTCATTGCCGAGGAACAGGGCGCTGCGGCTGAGCAGGCCGATGACCCCCGGCAGCGTCAGGCGTCCGGCGAGGTCCAGCGCACCGGGGC
>JALYNB010000003.1 GCA_030773395.1 Actinomycetota bacterium | reverse complement strand
CGTCGAGGCGGCCTGCGCCGACGCCCGCGAGCGCGGCGCGGAGGTCTGGCCCGCCAACGACAACGTCGCCCAGCACGTGGTGATAAGCGGGACGCAGGCCGGGGTCGACGCCGGCGGCGCGGCCGCGAAGGAACGGGGGGCCCGCCGGGTCGTGCCCATCCCGGTCGGCGGCGCGTACCACACCCCACTCATGGCCCCGGCGGAGGAGCGGCTCAGCGCCGCGCTCGACGCGGCGACGTTCGCCGACGGCGCCGTGCCGGTCGTCGCCAACGTCGACGCCGCCCCCCACACGCAGGCGGCGGAGTGGCCCGGCCTGCTGCGCCGCCAGCTGACGGGGCAGGTGCGCTGGCGGGAGACGCTGGCCCGGCTGCAGGCCGAGGGCGTCGTTCTGCTCGTCGAGGTCGGGCCGGGCGGCGTGCTGACGGGCCTGGCGAAGCGCGGCGCCCCGGGAGTCCGGGCGCTGTCCGTGTCGCAGCCCGCGGACGTCCAGGCGCTGCTCAGCGAAGAGGGCATCGCCGAGGTCGGGGGCGGGTCGTGACCGGGCGCTCGGTGCTGGTCACCGGCGGCAACCGCGGCATCGGCCTGGCGATCGCGCACGCCTTCGCCGCGCAGGGCGACCAGGTGGCGGTCACCCACCGCGCGAGCGCGCCCCCCGCCGGGCTGTTCGGGGTGCAGTGCGACGTGACCTCGGCCGAGGAGGTCGACGCGGCGTTCGCGGCCGTGGAGGCCGAGCAGGGGCCGGTCGAGGTGCTGGTGAGCAACGCCGGCACGACCGACGACACCCTCCTCATGCGCATGAGCGAGGAGTCCTTCACCCGGGTCGTCGACGCCAACCTCACGGGCGCTTACCGCGTGGCCAAGCGCGCGACGCGCGGGATGCTCAAGGCGCGCGCCGGCCGAATGATCTTCATCTCGTCGGTCGTGGGCCTGAGCGGTGCGCCGGGCCAGGTCAACTACGCGGCGTCGAAGGCGGGGCTGGTGGGCTTGGCGCGCAGCGTCGCGCGCGAGCTGGGCTCGCGCGGCATCACGGCCAACGTCGTCGCGCCCGGCTACGTCGAGACCGACATGACGGCGGCCCTGACCGACGCCCGCCGCGAGGAGGTGCTCCGCGCGGTGCCACTGGGCCGCACGGCCACCCCGGAGGAGATCGCCGGCGTGGTGGTCTTCCTCGCGAGCGAGCCCGCCGCCTACATCACCGGGGCGGTCGTCCCGGTCGACGGCGGCGTCGGCATGGGCCACTGACGGCGTGTGCCGGACCCGGCCGTCTCCCCGTGCAGTCCTGCCCGCCCAGGGGGGAACGGGCGACCAGACCAGCAGGCACAGCCAGACGACGCCGGGCCGCGAGTCGGCCCGGGAGCAGGAGGACGAGCGGTGAGCGAGCAGGCCGAGCGCAGTGGCCCGACGGGGAGCGGATTGCTTGCGGGGAAGCGCATCCTCGTGACGGGCGTGCTGACGGACGCGTCCATCGCGTTCGGGGTGGCCCGCCTGGCGCAGGAGCAGGGCGCCACGGTGATCCTCACGGGCGCAGGCCGCAGCCGCAGCCTGACGGAGCGCGTCTCCCGCCGGCTGCCGGCGCCCGCGCCGGTGCTGCCGCTCGACGTCACGAGCACGGAGGAGCTCGAGGGGCTCGCCGACGGCTTGCGCGAGCACGTCGACGGGCTCGACGGCGTGCTGCACGCGATCGGTTTCGCGCCCGCCGGGGCCCTCGGCGCCGGGGTGGTCAATGTGGGCTGGGAGGACGTCGGCCCCGCCCTGCAGATCTCCACCTGGTCGTTCGCCGCCCTCGCCAAGGCGACGCGCCCGCTCCTGACGCAGGGCTCGTCGCTCGTCGGCCTGGACTTCGACGCGACGGTCGCGTGGCCGTCGTACGACTGGATGGGCGTGGCGAAGGCGGGGCTCGAGTCCTGCTCGCGCTACCTGGCCAAGGAGCTGGGTCCAGACGGCGTCCGGGTCAACCTCGTCGCGGCCGGGCCGCTGCGCACGATCGCGGCCAAGAGCATCCCCGGCTTCGCCGCGTTCGAGAACGTCTGGGACGAGCGCGCCCCACTCGGCTGGGACATCACAGACACCGAGCCCGTGGCGCGCGCCTGCGTCTCGCTGCTGTCCGACTGGTGGCCGGCGACCACCGGCTCGATCCTGTACGTCGACGGCGGCGTCCACGCCGTCGGCGTGTGAGCGCGACCTCCTGACCACGACGGGGGCGCCCGCGGAAGACCCGCGGACGCCCCCGTCGGGCAGTCCTCGTTACGACGTCTCGCGCCGCACGCGCCACAGCAGGAACGCGCCCATGCCGGCGCCAGCCACGGCGGCGGCGCCCAGCGCGACCAGGGCCTTCTCCTGCCCGCTCGCGCCCGTCCAGGCGGCCCGCATGGCGGCGAGTTGGGTGAGCGCTCCGGCGAGCAGCGGCACGGCCGCCGCCGTTCGGCCCGACAGCATGCTCGGCGGGGGAGCCGCGGCGTCGCCGCCGCCCTGCGCGGACACGCCGTCGTCGTCGCGGTCGGAGGTGCGTCGCGTGGTCTCGGCCTGCCGCTCCACGTCCCTGGCGCCGGCGGTGGCGGCGCCGCCTGCCGCGGG
>JALYNB010000002.1 GCA_030773395.1 Actinomycetota bacterium | reverse complement strand
GCCCGCCGACCTCGTCGTCGTCGGCATCGGGGTGGCGCCCCGCACCGAGCTCGCCGTGCAGCTCGGGCTCGAGTGCGACGGCGGGATCGTCGTCGACGGGTCGGCCCGCACCAGCGCTGCCTCCTTCGTCGCGGCCGGCGACTGCACGGTGCAGCCCTCGCCGCTCACGGGCTCCGGGCGCGTCCGGCTGGAGTCGGTGCAGAACGCCACCGCACAGGCGCAGGTGGCCGCAGCGACGCTGCTCGGGCGGCCCGCCACGACGATCGGCACGGTGCCGTGGTTCTGGTCCGACCAGGGCGACCTGCGGCTGCAGATCGCCGGGCTGGCGGCGGGCTACGACCGCACCGTCGTGCGCGGACAGCCCGACAGCGAGAAGTTCTCCGTCCTCTACTACCAGAGCGACCGCCTGCTGGCCGTCGACGCCGTGAACACGCCCTCCGACTACCTCGTGGTGCGCAAGGCGCTCACCCAGGGGAGCACGATCCCCGCGGACCGGGCGGCCGACGCGACCGTGCCGCTCAAGACCCTGCTCGTCGCGCGGCCGGCCGCGTCGGTCTGACGGGCTGCCTAACCGCCGGCGTTCAGATGACCGCCGACTCCAGCGCCTGCGGCGCGAACAGCTCCTCCGGCGCCAGCTGCCATCGCGACAGCCCCTGGTTGGCGGAGTAGCGCAGGAAGGTCGCCAGCGTCTCGCGGTTCGGCTCCAGCCCGTAGGACCAGTAGTCGTCGCCCAGCAGCTCGCGCGTGCGCTCCAGCTCCGGCGTGAGCCAGGGCAGCATGAACCGCAGCGCCGACGTGTCGTACAGGTGCTCGTACGCCTGCTGCTTGGCGAGCAGCAGAGCCTTGTACAGCGACTGCGCGACCCAGGGGAAGCGCTCGTGCACGTCGCGGCGCACCACCACGACGTGCATGATCGGGAAGATGCGGGTGGCGGCGTAGTACGCCTGCTCGGCGGCGACGACGTCCGGGAACAGCCGGTGCACCCGCGGGTCGCGCGCGGCGAAGGGCGACGGGACACGCGGCGTGTACAGCGCGTCGATCTCGCCGGCGGCGAGCAGAGCCGACAGCGTCCGGTCCGGCGGGATGCGGTCGACCTGCACCCGCCCGCCGAGGTCGAGCGCGGCCTTCTCGATGCGGCCGGGGGTCTCCTGCCCGCCGGTGACGTAGCGGACCGAGTCGACGGGCACGCCGTGGCGGTCCGCGAGTATGCCGCGGATCCACACGCCCGCGGTGAGCTGGTACTCCGGAGTGCCGACCACCTTGCCGGGCAGGTCCTCCGGCCCGCGGATGCCGGACGCGCTGGAGCAGTAGATGCCGCCGTGGCGGAACATCCGCGACGTGAAGACCGGCAGCGCGACGAACGGCGCCGGCTCGTTCTGCAGCGCGACGACGTACGACGACAGCGACATCTCCGCGACCTCGAACTCCCGGTGCCGCAGCATCCGGAAGAAGGTCTCCTCCACCGGCAGCCGGAGATAGGTCAGCTCGATACCGTCGGGCCGGACCGTCCCCTCCTCGAGCGCCCGGGTGCGGTCGTAGTCGCCGCAGGCGAAGGTGAGGCGCAGCCGGGGCACGGCGCTACCTGCCCGCGGCGGTGAGCCGGGCGTCCAGGCGCGGGTAGACCCGGCGCGCGTTGCGCTCGAACACCTTCTCCCGCTCGTCGTCGCTGAGCCGGGCGCGGTCGACGTACTGCTTGGTGTCGTCCCAGGCGATGCCGGTGTCGGGGTCGGCGCCGCGCACGGCGCCGAGCATCTCCGACGCGAACAGCACGTTGTCGGCCGGGAGCACGTCGAGCAGCAGGTCGACGCCGGGCTGGTGGTAGACGCAGGTGTCGAAGAAGACGTTGTCGAGCAGCGTCGCCGGATCCGGGCGCCCTATGCGCATCGCGAGCCCGCGGTAGCGCCCCCAGTGATACGGGACCGCGCCGCCGCCGTGCGGGATGACGAACCGCAGGGTGGGGAAGCGGGAGAACAGGTCGCCCTCGAGGAACTGCATGAACGCCGACGTGTCGGCGTTGAGGTAATGCGCCCCCAGCGCGTGGAACACCCGGTTGCACGACGTCGAGACGTGCACCATCGCCGGGACGTCCAGCTCGACCGCCGCCTCGTACAGCGGGAACCAGTACGGGTCGGTGAGCGGCGGGGACGTCCAGAAGCCGCCGGACGGGTCGGGGTTGAGGTTGCAGCCCACGAACCCCAGCGTCTCGACGCACCGACGCAGCTCGGCGACGGCGTCGTCGAGCCGCCCGCCGGGGGTCTGCGGCAGCTGGCAGACCGCGGCGAAGGAGTCGGGGAACAGCTCGGTGACTCGCGCGACGAGGTCGTTGCTCGCCCGGGCCCAGGCCACGGCGGTCGCCGGATCGGGGACGTGGTGCTCCATGCCGGACGCCTTAGGCGAGAACACCATGAGGTCGCCGCCGCGCTCGCGCAGCACGCGCAACTGGTTGCGCTCGACGCTCTCGCGCACCGCGTCGTCGGGGATCGCGGCCGGGTCGGGCACCGGCAGCGACGGGTCGGCCAGCGCCGCGAGCTGCGCGTCGCGGAACGCCTGGTGCGCCGGCGGCGTGGTCGTGTAGTGGCCGTGGACGTCGATGATCAACGGCTCGGCTCCTGGTCGACGTACCGCAGGCCCTTGCGGGTGAGCCGCTCGCGCATGGCGTTGACGTCGAGGCCGAGCTCGCCGCGCGCGTACCGCTCGCGGCTGCCGGCCTCCTTGTCCTCGCGCGCCTTGGACGCCGCGAGCACCTCTGCGGCGGTGGCGCGCGGCACGACCACGACGCCGTCGTCGTCGGCGACGACCACGTCGCCGGGCTCGACGTGCTGCCCGGCGCAGACCAGGGCGACGTTGACGTCGCCAAGCGTCTCCTTGACCGTGCCGAACGCCGACACCCACCGCGACCACACCGGGAAGCCCATCCCCTGCAGCTCCGCGACGTCACGGCAGCCCGCGTCGATGACGAGGCCGCGCACCCCGCGGGCGGCGAGGGAGGTGGCCAGCAGCTCGCCGAAGTAGCCGGCCTGCGAGGGCGATGTCGGTGCGACGACGAGCAGGTCGCCGTCGGTGCACTGCTCGACGGCTACGTGGATCATCCAGTTGTCGGCCGGCGGCACGCTCACCGTGACGGCCGTGCCGGCGACGCGCGCGCCGGGCCAGATCGGCCGCAGCACCGGCTCGAGCAGGCCCGTACGCCCCTGGGCCTCGTGGATGGTCGAGACGCCGAACTGCGCGAGGCCGTCGACGACGTCGCGCTCGGCGCGACGGATGCCGCGCACGACCGTCCCGCTCACGCGCTCACGCCCCACGGCATGAGGGAGATGTGGATGGCGTCCTCGTCGGTCTCGCCGCCGAGGATGCGGATCGCGCGGTCGACGTCCTCGAGCGGCAGGCGGTGGGTCGCCAGCCGCTCGAGCGGGAAGCGGCCGGAGGCGAGCTGCTCCAGCGCGAGCTCGACGGCGCGGTAGCCGTGGCCACGCGCGCTCTTGAGCGTGATCGACTTCTCGGTCATCTTCTTCAGCGGGAAGTCGGGGAAGCCGGCCATCTCGCCCTGCGTGACCATGACGCCCTCGCGGCGCTTGAGCGCGTCGATGCCGAGCAGGACGGGTGCGGTGCCGGCGCCGGACGTGCAGTCGAGCACGACGTCGACGCCGCGGCCGCCGGTGAGCTCCAGCACCCGGGCGAGCGCGTCCTCCTGCTGCACGTCGATCGTCGCGTCGGCGCCGAGGTCGCGGCACAGCTGCAGGCGGGAGGCGTCGCGCGTCGTCCCGGTGACGACGATCAGCGAGGCGCCGGCCTGCTTGGAGGCAACGACCTGCGACAGGCCCTGCTGGCCGGGGCCTTGGATGAGCACGGTCGAGGCGTAGCCCACCCCGCCCGCGTTGAGCGCCCACTCGATGCCGTTGGACAGCGGCGTGACCAGCCCGGCGAGCTCGGCGGAGACGCCGTCCGGGACTCTGTGGGTGACGGCGTTCCAGGGCAGGTACATGTACTGCGAGAACCCGCCCCACAGCTGGCCCGGCTTCTCGGCGGAGGTGTAGCCGTAGCGGCGGGCGTCGGGATTGGTGCGCCAGTCGGTGAGCTCGCAGTGCCGGTACTCGCCGGCGTGGCACCACTCGCAGGTGAAGCAGCCGACGTAGTGCTCGACGAACACCCGGTCGCCCTCGCGCAAGCCCTTGCGCTCGGTGAAGGCGCGGCCCGCCTTGGCGATGACCCCGACGTTCTCGTGCCCCATGATCACCGGATCGGCGAACGGCGGCTTGCCGTACATCTTGACGTCGGTGCCGCAGATCCCGGCCACCTCGACCTTGAGCAGCGCGCTGTCGTCGGGCAGGTCGGGCATCGGGAGCTCGCGCAGCTCCGTCGTGCCCGGTGCGGTGCGCACTGCGGCCAGCACCTGCTCTGCCATGGGCCGTACCTCCTCCGCGCCGAGCCGTGGCGCCCCGGCATGAGGTCTGATGGTATGACCCATGCCCCTGCCGCTGCGGGTCCCGCCCCGCCCGATCGAGATCGAGGTCCCGATGTCCGACCTGGTCCTGCGCATGGTGACCCGCACGTCCGGCGCCAACGCGGCGCTGAAGGAGGGGACGGTCGAGCCGCAGGGGTTCCGGTTCGCCTTCGAGGAGGTCCCGGTCCTCGTGCAGGCGTTCCGCCGCATGGTCCGCGGGCTGGAGTTCGACGTCAGCGAGATGGCGCTGACGACCTACCTCGTCGCCAAGGCGTACGGCGTGCGGTTCACCGCGCTCCCGCTGCCGATCGTGCGCGGGTTCCACCACGGCGCGGTGCAGGTGCTCGACGGCTCCGACGTCCGCACGCCGGCGGACCTCGCCGGGCGCCGCGTCGGCGTCAACCGCGGCTACACCGTGACGACCGGCGTCTGGGCGAGAGCGGTGCTGCAGGACGAGCACGGCCTCGACCTCTCGACGGTGACGTGGGTGCTGTCCGGCGACGAGCACGTCGCCGCGTACCGGCCGCCCGCGCACGTCGTGCCGGTCGAGCCCGGTCGCACGCTGGAGGAGCTGCTGCGCAGCGGCGACCTCGCCGCGGTCGTCGGGGCCGACCTGGACGCGCCCGACGTCGTCCCGCTCCTCCCCGACCCGGTCGAGGCCGGGTTCGCGGCGCTGCGGTCGCGCGGCCACTACCCCGTCAACCACGTGGTCGTCGTCCGGGACGAGCTGCTCGACGCGTCGCCCGACCTCGCCGCGCAGGTGATCGACGCCTTCGCCCGCGCCAAGCAGCCGTACGTCGAGCGGTTGCACCAGGGGCAGCTGCTCGACGCCGCGGACCGCACGTACGCCCGGGTGATGCAGGAGACCGGCGCCGACCCGCTGCCGTACGGCCTCGAGCCCAACCGGGCGGTGCTGGAGGAGCTCGTGCGCGCGGCGGTGGACCAGCGCATCCTCGACCGCCCGGTGGCGCTGGAGGACGTCTTCGCCCCCGGCACCCACTCCCTCACCGCCTGACGTGCGCATCGCGACCGCGGCCGACCACAACGGCGTCGCGCTCAAGGCCCGCCTCGTCGCGCTGCTCCAGCACCTGGGCCACGAGGTCGACGACCGGGGCGGGCACGACCCCGACGAGGTCGTCGACTACCCGCCGCTGTGCGCCGACGTCTGCGCGCGGGTGGTCGACGGTCGCGCGGACCGCGGCGTGGTCGTCGGCGGCAGCGGGTCAGGCGAGGCGATCGCCTGCAACAAGGTGCGGGGCATCCGTGCCGGCCTGTGCCCCGACCTGTTCCACGCCGAGATCTCCCGCGGCAACAACGACGCCAACGTGCTCGTCCTGGGCGCCAAGGTGGTCGCGCCCGACCTCGCCGAGCAGATCCTCACGAACTGGCTGACGACCCCGTTCAAGGGCGGCGTCCACCAGCGCCGCGTCGACATGATCAGAAGGCTTGAGCGCGGCGAGCCGCTGATCTGAGGCGAGCACCCTTCCCTGCAACGCGGCAGCTGCGCTGCGGAGGTCGTAGCGCCCGCGTCACGCGGATGGCTGGTCGATCACGGCGCGCGGTTCGGTGTCCTCGCCGCTGAGTCCCCGCGCCTCCTGGTGCTCCTCGTGGAAGAGCACCCACTGCTGCCCCAACTCCTCACGACGGTGGCGGGGGACGTTGCGGCGGAACGACGGGAGGATCGTGCTCTCCTCCTCCCGAAGGTGGTCCTCGTTCACCCGGCGCGCGAGCTCGATAGCTGCCCACCATGAATCGGTGCCGACCGGGTGCCTCTCCACAGCCCGAAGGCTGTCCCTGATTCGGTTGTGATCGTGGACGGCGTCATGGCTCTCCTCAGCGCCCTCCTCGACAGCCTTCACCAGGTGGGGGTAGAGGAGGACCTCCTCGCCACTGGCGTGGATCTCCAGCAACTGCACAAGAGCTCGCCAGGCCTGCTCCACCTCTCCGGCGCCGGAGTCGCGCTTGAGATCACGGAACTGTCGACGCAGGGCTTCGTGCTCCCGCTCGATCACGACCGTGATGTCCTGGTCCGGTCCCGCGTCGGCTGGCCCGACTGCTGCGGACGACTGTGCCGCGTCAGCGGGTGGGGCGGGATCACGCGGCCCGTCGAGTTGGAGCGTCCCGTCCTGCAGGCTCACCGACCAGATCCGGACGCCAGACCGCGCCGGGCCTGCGAGGACAGCGCCGGTCGTGATGTCGAAGCGCGCGAAGTGGCACGGGCAGGTCACCGCACGCTCGTCGAGGTCACCGTTGACCAGCGAGCACGCGGCGTGCGGGCACTTGGCGTCGAAGGCGTGCAGCTCCCCGGCGAGCACCGCCACGGCCACCACGTCGCCCTCGACCGTGACGGCCACCAACTCGCCCTCCGACGGCGGTGTGAAATCAGGTACCTGCTTCGCAGCCACGCGGGTGCCCTTCTCTCCGACCTGGTGGGACAGGCACCGAAGGTGCACATGCCGGACCGCTTGTCGTACCCCGACACGGCGACCGCTACCGCGGCGCCGGGGCAGCTGGTCGGAGCAGCCTGGCCGACGCCGTCCAGCCCGAGCTGGAGCGTAAACGGAACTGCGGCGGGCCAGCGAGGTCCTCAAGGCGTCGGCCTTCTCCGCGAGGAAGCCCGATCCCCCACACTGCCGCGGTCGTGGTGTTCATCGACACCCGTAGAACGCTGTTCGCCAAGGCCCGGGTGACCTCAGCGCGGGTGCTGACCGACGCGCAGATCCAGCAGCACGGCCTGCTGTTGCAGCAGTGGTCGTCGCGGGCACCAACGACAGGAGATGGGCGCGACGGGGCGCCGTGGTTCGCGCGGACGGACTGTCAACCGCGCCACCCGACTACAGCGGCACGCCGCCCAGGAACTCGAGGATGCGCGCGGGCGCGGTCTCGGCTGTCTGCTCCGCCACCGGCACGTCCCAGTACTCGGCGCGCGGCAGGCACTCCTGCAGGTAGCGCGCCGCCGAGGGTGCGTGCGACTCGTCCTGCCCCGGGACGACGAGCGCCGGCACGTCGAGTCGCAGCAGGTCCTCCGGCTCTGCCCCCGACACGGTGTCGCGGTCGAACATGAGTCGCGCCAGCCCGCTCACCACCACCGCGTACGCCCCCTTGTCGTACGCCGCGTACGCCGCCGCGAACTCCGGATCTGTGCGGATCACGCTGTTCCACGGCCCCACCCGCGGGTCGGCGGTGAACCCCTTCTCGCTGCCCTGGACGAGTGCGACGACCTGCTCCAGGCCGTGCTCCTCGACGTACGCCAGGTGTTGAGTGAACCGCGCGTGCTGCTTCAGCCGGTACTTCACGCCGCCCGCCGGCGAGAACAGCACCAGGCCACCCACCCGCTCCCGGTGCGCGACGGCGAACGCCGCGACGGCCGAGCACCCCACGCAGCCGCCCATGAGATGCGCCCGCTCGACCCCGAGCGCGTCGAGCAGCCCCCGCGCCTGCGCGACGTAGTCGTCCCAGGAGATGCGCTGGACGCGCCCGCCCGACTGCCCCGACTCGCGCCGGTCGAAGGTGATGCAGGTGTACCGCTGGGTGAGGTGCTGCAGCAGGTCGAGGCGCTTGTAGATGCCGACCGTGCGCCAGGCCTCCAGGGTGGAGTCGAACCCGCCCGGCGAGAACATCAGCAGCGGCGGCCCGTCGCCGGCGACCTCGTAGCGGGTGCGGATCCCGTCGGCGACGGCGGTGGGCATGCGGCTCCTCCTCAGCTGGCGGGCGGGACGGGGATGCCTCCGGGCAGCTGGCGTGCCGCGCGGACGTCCTCGGCATACGCCGTGATGGCGTCCAGCGTCGTGCGGGCGACGTTGGCGTACGTGTCGGTCGCCCCGTCGAGCGCGGAGGCGGCGTAGCCGATCGCGGCGCCGACCATCCGCATGCGCCCGTCGAGCCAGGGGCCCCCGCCGAACCCGCCCAGCACCGGGACCTGCACGGCCTTCGCGACCGCGGCGCCGACCACCGGCCCGGAGTTGGTGAAGTTGAGCAGCGCGGCGCCCGCGTCCTCGAGGAGCCGCGCCTCCTCGACCATCTGCTCCGTCAGCTCCGCGGGCACCGCGTCGGCGGCGGACGGGACGGCCTTGTACTCCACGCCGTAGCGCAGCGCCGTCTGCGGCGTGATGCCGAACTGCGCGAACACCGGGATGCCCGCGCGGGTGATCGCCCGCACGGCCTCGGGGTAGTCGGACGCCGCGTCCACCTTGACCAGGTCGACCCCGGCCTCCTTGACGAACCGGATCGCCGCCCGGACCGCGCTGTCGGTGCCCTCCTGCACGGGCCCGAATGGGAAGTCCGCACTGACCAGCGCGTGGGAGACGCCGCGCCGGACGGCCTGGGCCACGGTGACCATCTGCTCCATCGTGACCTCGAAGGGGTTCGCGTGCCCCCAGAGGTTGACGCCGACCGTGTCGCCGACCGAGACGAGGTCGACGCCGGCGCGGTCGACGATGCGCGCGACCTGGTAGTCCCAGGCCACGACTCCCACGATCTTGCGGCCCTGCTGCTTGCTCTGCGCGAGCCCGCGCAGGGTCACTTTGTCCACCTGGGGTCCCGTCGTCCTGCTCGTCGCGCCGGCCCGCGCTACACGCGCAGCGCGGTGAGCAGCTCGACCACGTCGGTCTCGTCGGCGGACGGGAGCAGCACCCGGGCGTGTGGCCGCAGCGCCGCCACGGCCTGCTGCGCCGCCGTGCCGTCGCCGAGGACGAGACCCGCCGTCATGATGCTGCGCTCCCAGCACGCGCGACCGAGCTCGTACGCGCAGGTCGCGCCGGCGTCGGACGTCGCGATCATCACCACGACGTCGGCGTCGACGAGCTGCTCGCCCAGGTCGGCAGGGGCACCGCCGATGCCGCTCAAGCGCAGACCGTCCAGGTCGCAGCGGCCCAGGAAGAAGCGCGCGCTGGTCCAGGGCAGCGCCGCCGCCCGCTCGGCGACCGCCGCCGCCCCCTCATCAAGGGCGATCACGCGGGCGCCCCGCGCGGGCGCGATCGGTACGTCGACGCGGTGCCGCGTCTCCGCGGCGGTGGACGCACGCGCGCAGCTGCTCAGCAACAGCGGTGGAGTCGTCACCTCTAGACCGTCACTCTCATACCGAGGCCACGGGGGTGCCGGGGACCACACGCACGACCTGGCGGCAGGAGTCGAGGAACGACTCGGCGGCCGGCAGCACGACCGCGGCGGAGCGCACGTGGTGGTGCGCCGGGTCGACGCCAGGCGGCGTCACGCCCTTGTCGCGCAGCGCCAGCGCCGCCTTCCGCAGCTTCAAGCGGGCCTTGATGATGCCGCTGTCGGCCGGCACCAGCCGCTCCTTGGTGCGGTCGACGATCGGGCCCATGCTCTCCTGCAGCGACGAGTCCTGGATCGCGATGCCCTTGACGCCCGAGTAGTAGTCACCGCGCCGCTGCGCCTCGCGGTCCATCAGGTAGTCGTTGTCCATGTTCGCGACCGGGCGGAACGTCCCCGGGATGTTCTCGCTGTGGATCCCGTGGCCCTCAATCATCGCCTGCCGCTCCGCGGGGGTCAGCGGGCGGACCGGGTGGTAGTCGAAGCTCCACGCCCAGCAGTTCTCGTCGTCGATCGGGATCCAGAAGTGGCCGTGGATGGGGTGGTCACCGCGGGGCGGGACCATGGTGAAGCACGGCATGACCCACGGCGTGATCCGCCAGTAGTAACTGCCCTCTTCAGCGTTGCGGCGCGCGCCGACGAACAGCCCGCCCGGGCTGTCGGCGACCTCGAAGAACGGCTTGGTGTCGTTGAGGTTGTACTCGTTGCCCTTCGCGCCCTTGAACAGCGGGTCGCTCTTCAGGCCGCCGGAGTGCAGGAACGTGACGTGGCTCGAGTCGATGCCGCCCTCGAACGCCTGCAGCCAGTTGCACTGCTGCCAGCGCTTGGACGTGTAGGTCTGCTCCGGCGGCACGAGCGCGAACTCCCACTCGGGCAGCGGCGGCTGCTTGGCGGGGTCGCCCATGTAGGTCCAGAGAATGTCGCCGATCTTCACCAGCGGGTACGCGCGCAGCTTGACGTTCTGGCAGAAGCTGGAGTTGTCGGCCTCCGACGGCACCTCGACGCACTGCCCCGTGACGTCGAACTTCCAGCCGTGGTACGCGCAGCGCAGGCCCGCGTCCTCCACGCGCCCGAACCACAGCGAGGCCCCGCGGTGCGCGCAGAACTCGTCGACGAGCCCGTACCGACCCTCGCTGTCGCGGAAGGCGAGCAGGCGCTCGGACAGCAGCTTGACGCGGACCTGGGGGCAGTCGTTCTCGGGGAGCTCCTCGGCGAGCAGCGCCGGGATCCAGTACTGCCGGAACATCTCGCCCATGGGCGTTTTCGGCCCGATCTGGGTAAGGAGGTCGTTAATCTCGTTGGTCAGCACGGGAGCGTCCCTCTCCTCGCCTGCCCGGCAACGGGCAGCACGGCTCGCAACTACGCGGATTAAGGTCAGACCCTTGCAGGCGCGGTGTCAACAGCCGCGCCGTGAGCGACTCCCGCTACCCCTGGTCGGGCGGGACGTCCACGGTGAGGCCGTCGAGCGCGTCGGTGACCGCGATCTGGCAGGACAGCCGGCTGGTGTCCCGCCGGTCTGACACGCCGAGGTCCAGGAGGTCCTCCTCGATCTCCTCGGGAGTGCCCACCAGCGGCATGAACTCCTCGCGCACCCACACGTGGCAGGTCGCGCAGGACGCGTTGCCTCCGCACTCTCCGATGATCCCCGGCACGCCGTTCTTGACGGCCGTGGCCATGACCGAGTCGCCGACCACCGCGGCGACGGCGTGCTCCTCGGCGTCCTCCGCAACGTACGTCACCTTCGGCACGCCTCTGCGTCCTCTCCACGCCCGCTGGCGCGTACGACGGGCTGCTCTCGCCGACGGGTACCAGCGTTTGGTCTGTCCATTGGACCACGGCCCTCTTCGGTCTGTCATCAGACCGATCACCGACTGTTGCCCGTACTCTGCCTTGGTGACGCCCTCCCGAGCCGCGACCGGTGCTGCCGCCGGCATCGGCGACGGTGGCAAGGGCGCGCTGCTGAGCCGCGTCAGCATCGGCCGCATCTCCGAGATGATCGTCGACCAGATCCGCCTGCTCATCCGGCAGGGTCAGCTGCTGGCCGGCGACCGGCTGCCGTCGGAGCGCGAGCTGTGCGAGCGCTTCGGCGTGAGCCGCGTAACGGTACGCGAGGCGCTGCGCGTCCTGGAGGCGAGCGGGCTCGTCGAGATCCGCGTCGGAGCGCGCGGCGGCGCCTTCGTGTCCGTGCCCAGCAGTCGGCGCGTGGGCGAGGGCATCTCCGACCTGATCACACTCGCGTCGCTGGAGGCGGTGGAGGTCACCGAGGCCCGCATGGTCTTCGAGCTCGGCATCGTGCCGCTGGTGTGCGAGCGGGCCACGGAGCAGGACATCGCCGAGCTGTACGAGATCTGCGACCGGTCCTACGCGGCGCTGCAGGGCGACGAGTACCCGCTGACGCTGTCCGCGGAGTGGCACACCCGCTACGCGCGGGCCACGCACAACCGCGCGGTGCTCATGCTCGTCGAGTCGCTCCACGGGCCGCTGCTCATGTCGCTGGAGAAGGCCCGGCACGTCGCGCCGATGCACGGTCGCCACGGCGTCGAGGAGCACCGCGCCCTGGTCGACGCCATTGCTGCGCGCGATGCCGCGGGAGCGAGCGAGCTGATGGCCACCCACTTGCAGCGCACAGCGGAGCGGCTGGCCTCGGCCGGCGACGCCGTGACCGCCGAGCAGCAGATCGACCTCACCGCGCCGCGCCCGACGGCCTGACGCAGCCGGGCCGGGCCGCGAACGCGCCCGCCTGCTCAGTCCCGGATGTCTGCAGGAACCACTCCGTGGGGAAGGGCGTCCCGAGGTCGCGCTCGCGCGCCCGCTGCCACACGTGGCCGCCGACCGCGCCGAACTGGAGCCCCTGAGTGCCCGTGGTCACGAACAGCGTCACCTCCTCCGGCGACGTCCGCCCCGGGACGCGGCCGCGGTGCAGGGTCCGTGAGCGTCGGGAACGCACCGGTCTCGCGGCGGCTGCTGGCGGGGATGCGCGCCCGCTCGTCCGGCTGTCCCGACACGTAGGCCGCGATGCCGCCAGCCTTCCACTCCATCCCCGGGACGGGCGTGCCGGCGGGCACCGTGTTGACCCCGAGCTGGAGCACCCGGTCGCCCGGGCGACGAGCTCGGGCGACAGCTCTCGGCGGGTGACGCAGGTGACGTGCGCACCGCGCGACAGCCAGGCCGGGTCGAAGGTCGGCGTCATCGAGTCGGTGGCGGTCCCCACGATCGCGGCGCCGCGGACGGCCTGCTCCGCGGTGTCCACGGCGGCGGCCTCGAACCCGAGCTCCGTACGGGCGCGCACCGCGAACCGCTCGCGGTGAGCGGGCGTCGTGCTGTAGACACGCACCCGCTGCAGATCGCGCACGTGCGCGATCTGCCTCGAGATAGCTCCACGCCATGCCACCCGAGCCGATGAGGCCCAGGGACACGGCGTCGGGGCGCGCCAGCACGTCGACGCCGATGCCCGCGGCGGCGCCGACCCGCACGTGCTGCAGGTAGCCGTCCTGCAGGAGCGCCAGCGGCTCGCCGTTGCTGGTGCTGTAGAGCAGGATGATCCCGGAGTACGTGCCGGGCTCGACGCAGTACTTCTCCTGCGTCCGCCCCTCGGGCCACGAGGCGACGTCGGACTTGATGCGCACGGTGACCACGCCGTACGACCGGCAGGCGCCGGCCATCGAGCCCCACTGGTAGTAGTCGTCGTCGCGACCGGTCGGCGCGTACAGGTCGATGCGCGGCACGTACGCGGCGTCGCCGCGCGCGAGGTCGCGGTAACCGGTGCGCAGGGCGCGATGCCGCCGAGCATGTCGAGGACCTGCTGGACGTCGGCGTTGGTGAACAGGCGCACGATCAGTCCCGGATGTCCTGCAGGAACCACTCCGTCGGCAGCTCGCGGCCGAGCCCGCGCTCGCGGCACAGCTCGTAGACCAGCCCGGCGACGGCGTGGAACTGCGCGCCCTGGATGTTGCCGCGCTCGGAGAACGTGATCTCGCGCTCGCTCGTCCGGGCCTTCTCCGCACCCGTGAGGACGTCCTCGAGGCTGACCCGCCGCGGAGCGCCCGGGCCCTCGGGCGGTCGGCGCACCCGACCGGCCCGGTGGGACTGCCAGACCGGGTCGTCGGGCTGGGCCGCGTAGACGAGGTACTCGTCGGTCGGTCGCCAGTCGGGGTCGTTGAGGGGCGCAGGGGCGGTGCCGAGGCGCAGCCAGACGTCGAACACCTCGCGCGCCTGCCGGTCGAGCCCGCCGCCGATGCACGTGACGTGCGTGCCGGGCTCGAGCAGGTCCCCGACGATCACATCGGCCGCGGCGTCGGTGCAGCCGGCCACGACCTCGGCGCCCCGGAAGACGTCGCGCGGATCGTCGACGGCGACCACCTCGACGCCGTGCCGCTCGCGCATCTCGGCGGCGTACGCCTCCCGGTTGGCCCGCGTGGGGCTGTAGACCTGCACGCGCTCCAGCGGTCGCACGGTCAGCAGCGCCTCGAGGTGGCTGCGGGCCATGCCGCCGGAGCCGAGCATGCCGAGCACCCGGGCCTCCTCGCGGGCGGCGTACCGGGTCCCGATCGCCGAGTCGGCGCCGACGCGCATGTGCTGGAGCACCCCGTCGTTCAGGATCGCCAGCGGCTCGCCCGTGCGGGTCGACAGCAGGAACACCAGTCCGCAGAACGTCCCCGGCGCGACACAGTGCTTCTCCTGCGTGCGGGTGCCGCCGTACTCGACCTCGGTGAGCACGTCGGACTTCATGCGGATCGCGTAGTAGCCGGAGGCGGCGGACCCGCCCTCCATGCTCCCCCACTGGTAGACGGCGTCGCTGCCGTCAACGGGGAAGCGCAGGTCGATGCGCGGGCGGCACACCCCGTGTCCCGCGGCCAGGTCGCGGTAGCTCTGCTCCAGCACGTCGACGACGGCAGGCACGGTGAGCACCGCTGCGGTCGCAGCGTTGTCGATGAGCAGCACGGTCGCCTCCCCGGGGCGGCCATGGTCCTACCAGTCGGCTGCACAGCACGCGCCGAAGACATCAGTTCTCCGCCCGGACGGCTCGGGGAGCGGTCTCTCCCTCGCCCTCCACCGGCGCATGCAGGGGCGCCTCTCCGCGTCGACCTCCCGTTGACCGCCTGTTGACCGGACGTTGACCGTCGGTTGACCCCGCTCCTGACCCTCGGGCCGAGCCCAGCACGAGGCGGAGGAGGCCGGTGTGTC
>JALYNB010000001.1 GCA_030773395.1 Actinomycetota bacterium | reverse complement strand
GTCGTACACCGCCCAGTAGACCTCGCGGCGCCTGGCGTCGGTGACCACGAGCCGCGCACCCTCGCCGATCCCGTCGAGCGAGCAGACCCCGTACGCCGGCAGGCCCGCGGCCTGGACGAGGGCCGACGCCGTGACCACCCCGACGCGCAGGCTCGTGAAGGGGCCCGGCCCGAGGCCCACGACGAGGCCGTCGAGGTCGCGCGGACCCACCCCGGCCGCGTCCAGGACCGACCGCACGGCGGGCGCCAGGAGCTCCCCGTGCCGGCGGGGGTCGACGTGGGCGGACTCGGCCAGCGTCTCCAGGTGCCCGGACCCTGAGGTGCCCGAGGCGCCCGAGCCCCCACCGGCACCCGCCTCCCCCACGACGACGACGCCGGCCAGCACGGCCGGAGTCGCGGCGTCGAGCGCGAGGAGGAGCACGGCGCCGAGCCTACGGCCGCGCGGTCGGCCCCTCCTCCGGCGGCTGTCCCGGCGCGGGCGTCAGCTGGCGCCGTACCGCGCGGTCAGCTCGCGCTTGAGCACCTTGCCCGAGGGGCCCAGCGGGAGGCCGTCCACGAACTCGACGCGGCGCGGGTACTTGTACTTGGCGAGGGCCTGCTTGCCGTGCATGCGGATCGACTCGGCGAGCTCGTCGTCGCTGCCCTCGGCCTCCGAGGACTTCACGACCACGGCGCACACCTCCTCGCCGTACTGCGGGTCGGGGACGCCGATCACGGCGACCTGCCCGACCCCGGGGTGGCGCAGGAGAACCTCCTCCACCTCCCGCGGGTACACGTTGAAGCCGCCGCGCAGGACCATGTCTTTCTTGCGGTCGACGATCGTGATGAAGCCGTCCTCGTCCTTGGTGCCGAGGTCGCCGCTGCGGAACCAGCCGTCCACGACGGCCGCCGCCGTCGCGTCGGGCCGGTTGAGGTAGCCCTTCATGACGTTGTGGCCGCGGATGACGATCTCGCCGAGCTCGCCGGTCGGCAGCAGCTCGATGCGGTCCTCCACCGTCGCCTCGGCGATCTCCACCTCGACGCCCCAGATCGGGCAGCCCACGGTGCCGGGCTTGCGGCCGAAGACGTGCTGGTTGAAGGTCGCGACGGGCGAGGTCTCGGACAGGCCGTAGCCCTCGAGGATGTCGGCGCCGAAGACCTCCTTGACCTTCTCCAGGACGGTGAGCGGCAGGGCCGCGCCCCCGGAGACCGCGACCCGCAGCTGGGGCCGCCGGGTGTCGTTCCGCGCGGCCTCGAGCAGCGCGACGTACATCGTCGGGACGCCCTGGAAGACCGTCACGTCGTTGCTGACCATGAGCTCCAGGGCCGAGGGCCCGTCGAAGCGCGGCATGAGCACGAGCTTGGCCCCGCGCCGGAACGCGGCGTTCATGGCGCAGGTCTGCCCGAAGGAGTGGAAGAGCGGGAGGCAGCCGAGCACGGTGTCGTCCGGCTCGATGCCCAGCGTGTCGAAGGCTGACGTCTGCGCGTTCAACACCATGTTGCTGTGGGTCAGGACGGCGCCCTTCGGCATGCCGGTCGTGCCGCTCGTGTAGAGCACCACCGCGTCGTCGTCGAGCTCGCGCAGGACCAGGCCCGCGACCGGCTCGACCTGGCGGGCGAGCGCCTCGAGCGACCGCGCCTCGTCGTCGCCGCCCATCACGGTCAACAGGTCGACCCCGGCGAGCTCGGCGCCCCTCGCACCCTCGCCGAGCAGCGGGCCGGCGCAGACGAGCACCTTCGAGCCGGAGTCCTCCAGCACGAACTGGATCTCGGAGGCGGTGAGCAGCGCGTGCACGGGCACGACGACCGCGCCGAGGGCCAGCGCCCCGTAGTACGCCCGCGGGAAGTCCGTGATGTTCGGCAGCAGCAGCGCGACCTTGTCGCCGGGGCCGACACCGCGGTCGCGGAGCACCGCCGCGTAGCGACGCGCCTGCTCCCACAGCTGCCGGTACGTCACCGTCTCGGGCCCCAGCACCACCGCGGTGCGGTCGGGGTGCCGCAGCGCCGACTCGGCGAGGATGGTGGCGACGGACAGGGTCACGGCGAGGACCTCCGGGACGGGCACTGGTCGGTGCATTCGGTGCATTCGGTGCTTCGGTGCATTCGGCGTGCAGGCGGGCAGTCGAGTGCGGACGCAGCGCGGTCTCCCGCGCTGTGACCTGGGGCACTCAACCACGACCGAGCCAGGTTCGGTGACGCGGGCGAGGCTTTCGTGACGAACCCGTTGCTGCCTGTGCGGTCAGCCGCGCAGGGCTGCCTCGAGGTCGGTCCCCTCCCACCGGGCACCGTGTCCGCCCACGTGCAGGGTGCGATCGCCCTCGTCCCCGGCCGTGCCCTCCGGCCGGGCGAGCCGCACCGTCAGGTGGTCCTGCCCCAGCGCCTCGGCGAGCCCGTCCCCCCACTCGACGACGACCACCGACTCCTCCAGCGCGGCGGAGAGGTCGAGGTCCTCGAGGGCGTCGAGGTCGGGCAGCGCCCCGTCGGGGCCGCGCAGGCGGTAGGCGTCGGCGTGCACGAGGGGGACCCGTCCGCCGCGCGCGGGGTCGGGCGGGTGCTCGCGGGCGAGCACGAACGTGGGCGACGTGACGGCCCCCCGCACCCCCAAGCCCTCGCCGATGCCTCGGGTCAGCGCCGTCTTGCCCGCGCCGAGCGGCCCGGTGAGCACGACCAGGTCGCCGGGCCGCAGCAGCGCGGCGAGCCGCCGGCCGACCTGGACCGTCTCCCCGGGGCTCCGCGTGGCGACGGTCGCGGTCACCCGGTCAGCTCCACCGCCAGGGCGAGGTC